>CANKOT010000049.1 GCA_947484245.1 Comamonadaceae bacterium | reverse complement strand
TCTCACCGTTGCCGCTTTGTGCTGTTTGAGAAAGGCATGGACTTTGAAATTCGCGATGTCGATCTGTACAACAAGCCAGAAGACATCAACGTCATGAACCCCTATGGCCAAGTGCCCATTTTGGTGGAACGTGATTTGATTTTGTACGAGTCCAACATCATCAACGAATACATTGATGAGCGTTTCCCGCATCCCCAGCTCATGCCGGGTGACCCTGTGGACCGTGCGCGCGTTCGCTTGTTTTTGCTCAATTTTGAAAAAGAGTTGTTCGTTCATGTGGCGACGTTGGAAAACCGTACGCTCAAGGGCAACGACAAGGCTTTGGAGAAAGCGCGCTCGCACATCCGAGATCGTTTGACCCAATTGGCCCCCGTCTTTTTGAAGAACAAGTTCATGTTGGGTGACAATTTTTCAATGCTAGATGTGGCCATTGCGCCTTTGCTTTGGCGCCTAGACTTCTATGGCATTGACCTCAGCAAAAACGCAGCGCCTTTGTTGAAATACGCAGAACGCATTTTCTCGCGCCCTGCCTACATCGAAGCGCTCACACCCTCCGAGAAGGTGATGCGCAAGTAATTGCGCAAGCCATTTGCAAACTCATTTCAAGAGCATCAAGATCTCATCATGGTCATGAACGCACTGGAATCTCCTTCCACTCGTCCGTATCTCATTCGGGCCATGTACGAGTGGTGCACCGATCACTCTTTCACGCCTTACGTGGCCGTGAAAGTCGATGCTTCGGTGCAAGTGCCACGTGAGTTTGTGCAAGGCGGCGAGATTGTTTTGAACATCAGTTTTGATGCCACAAGTTCTTTGCAACTGGGCAATGAGTTCATTGAGTTCAAGGCTCGTTTTGGTGGCAAGCCCCGCGACATCATGGTGCCCATCCATCGCGTGATGGCCATCTACGCACGTGAAAATGGCCAGGGCATGTCGTTTCCTGTCACCGATTCGCCTTTGGGTCAGACGGTGGTCGGCATGGACAAACTGGCCACTGTTCCCAGTTCAGTGGCGCCTGCATCCGATGATGGCAATAAACCCCTCTCACCTGCACCGACACGCCCCACCCTCACCCGGATCAAATGAGCGCCATCAAAAACTGCGCGACCTGCTGAAAACCAGCCAATATTGATTTAAAATTCAGCCCGTGCCGCTTTAGCTCAGTTGGTAGAGCACTCGCCTTGTAAGCGATAGGTCGTCAGTTCGAATCCGACAAGCGGCACCATTTTGAAAACCAGCATCCGTGTTGGTTTTTTTTCGTCTGCAATTGTTGCAAATACACTTTGAGCGGATGTTTTGATTCAACTTTGCAGTATTTTGAGTCGAATTTTTTCAACAGCGTGGCCATGGCTGTTCAAGTGGGCCAAAAGTGCGGGCAACATTTGGCGTAATTTAGCAGCTGCCGCGTTAGAACTGACCAGCAAACACCATTCTGAGCCTTCAATGGGACCGGCTTGAATGGCGCTTCTCAGGGGGGCTGGAATCAGGGTGTGCAAGGTTTTGAGGCGCAGACTTGATTCTCGAGTGAGCTCCGTGAGGCGCGCCAAACTGGGCGACTCTTGGGCCGCTTGCATGAGGGTGACTGCCTGATTGATTTTTGCCATCCCTGCATTATGCGAGAGCCCTGAACTAATGGGGGAAAATGCAAAATACGGCCGCTCTCAGCAGTTAAAATGGCGCGTTCACTTGCGCCTTGTGCGCACGTACTTTTGAATCCACTTTAAGACAGGATTGACGAGCCGTTCATGGCCTTTGGGGCAATAGCAGACTCGTGTCAATATGGCGATCAATTTTCTGACCAAACTTTTCGGCAGTCGCAATGACCGCTTGATCAAGCAATACCGCAAAACTGTGGTGAGCATTAACGCCTTGGAAGCCAAATACGAAGCGTTAAGTGACGAGCAACTCCGCGCTAAAACCGATGAGTTTCGAACGCGGGTAGAAAAGGGTGAAACCCTAGACGAAATTTTGCCCGAAGCCTTTGCAGTGGTTCGCGAGGGTTCTAAGCGCGCCATGAAGATGCGCCACTTTGATGTGCAGATGTTGGGCGGTATTTCCTTGCACAACGGCAAAATTTCTGAAATGCGAACCGGTGAGGGTAAGACGCTGACTGCAACCTTGGCGGTCTATCTCAATGCACTGGCCGGCAAGGGTGTGCACGTGGTCACGGTCAACGATTACTTGGCCAGTCGCGACGCGCAGTGGATGGGCAAGTTGTATAACTTCTTGGGCATGAGTGTGGGCATCAACTTGCCCCAACTCTCGCGTGAAGAAAAGCAAGCGGCCTACAACTCAGACATCACCTACGGCACCAACAACGAATTTGGTTTCGACTATCTGCGCGACAACATGGTGTATGAAGCCAAAGACCGCGTGCAGCGCGGCCTGAACTACGCCATCGTTGACGAGGTTGACTCCATTTTGATTGACGAGGCGCGCACGCCACTCATCATCAGCGGTCAAGCAGATGATCACACGGCGCAATACCAGGCCATGAACCAAGTGGTCCCGATGCTCACGCGCCAAGAGGGCGAAGCCGATCCACGCACGGGCGAGGGCATCACCAAGCCAGGCGATTTCACGATCGATGAAAAATCACACCAAGTGTTTTTGACCGAGCAAGGTCACGAAAATGCTGAACGAATTTTGGCAAGCGCGGGCCTCATCCCTGAAGGTGCCAGTCTTTACGATCCTGCCAACATTGCGCTCATGCACCACCTCACGGCTGCTTTGCGCGCCAATCACATTTATCACCGCGACCAACACTATGTGGTCCAAGAGGGCGAGATTGTCATCGTCGATGAGTTCACGGGCCGTCTCATGACAGGCCGCCGTTGGAGCGATGGTTTGCATCAAGCGGTGGAAGCCAAAGAAGGCGTGGCCATCCAGGCTGAAAACCAAACCATGGCCTCCATCACCTTCCAAAACTATTTCCGTTTGTACGGAAAGTTGGGTGGCATGACGGGTACGGCTGACACAGAAGCCTACGAGTTTCAAGAAATTTACAGTTTGGAAACCGTGGTGGTGCCGCCCAATCGCATCAGCCGACGCGAAGACCAACTCGATCGTGTTTACAAATCATCGCCAGAAAAATACAGCGCGGCCATTGCCGACATTCGCGAATGCCATGAGCGTGGGCAGCCAGTGCTGGTGGGCACCACCTCCATTGAAAACTCAGAACTCATCTCTGAGATGCTGACCCAGGCCAAGCTGCCGCACCAAGTACTCAATGCCAAGCAGCATGCGCGCGAGGCCGACATCGTGGCGCAAGCCGGCCGACCCTACATGATCACCATTGCGACCAACATGGCGGGCCGCGGCACTGACATTGTGTTGGGCGGTAACATTGAAAAAGACATTCAGGCGGTAGAAGCCGATGAAGCACTGGATGCCCAAACACACCAAGACAAAGCCGCTGCCATGCGCGCCGATTGGTTGCTTGTGCATGAGCAGGTGAAAGCATTGGGTGGTTTGCGCATCATTGCCACCGAGCGTCACGAGTCTCGCCGAATTGACAATCAATTGCGTGGCCGTTCTGGCCGTCAAGGCGACCCTGGTTCTTCACGTTTCTACTTGAGCTTGGACGACCCACTCATGCGCATTTTCGCAGGTGACCGTGTACGCGCCATCATGGACCGCTTGAAAATGCCTGAAGGCGAAGCCATCGAAGCCGGTATGGTGACGCGCAGCATTGAAAGTGCACAGCGAAAAGTAGAAGCCCGTAATTTCGACATGCGCAAACAATTGCTTGAATACGATGATGTGTCTAACGATCAGCGCAAGGTCATCTACCAACAACGCAACGACATCTTGGACGCCTCAGAAATGGACGCCCAAATTACAGGCCTGCGCGAGGGCAGTTTCACAGACTTGGTCCGCCAGTATGTGCCCGCAGAAACGGTAGAAGAGCAGTGGGATCTGGCTGCCTTAGAACGGATCTTGTCAGATGAATGGCAAATTCAATTGCCACTCCGCGAGACAGTGGCTTCCGCCACAGCCATCACCGATGAAGAAATTCTTGAAATGGTGTTGACTGCTGCAAACAATGCGTTCAAGGTGAAGTTGGAATCGATTGGTGTTGAAAACTTTGTGCCTTTTGAGCGCGTGGTTTTGCTGCAAAGTATCGACACTCACTGGCGCGAACATTTGAGCGCCTTGGACTACTTGCGTCAAGGCATTCATTTGCGCGGCTATGCCCAAAAGCAGCCCAAACAAGAATACAAACGCGAAGCCTTCGAACTCTTTGGCCAATTGCTTGACGCCGTCAAAAACGAAGTGACACGCGTGTTGATGAATGTCAAAATTGAATCCACTGCTCAAATTGAAGAAGCTGCACAAGTTTTGGAGGAGCGTGCTGAGAACATCAGCAATGTCACCTACACCGCGCCCGATGAAAAAGGCGAGCCCCAAACTAAATCTGAATTTAAAAGCACTTTGATTGCGCCTGTGGGTCGCAACGAGCCTTGCCCTTGTGGCAGCGGTAAAAAATACAAGTTCTGCCACGGCAAGTTGGCATAAGAGGGCGTCATGACTGTGAATCTTCAAGCCCCAGATCCAGCCAGCATCTTGGCCGTTCCTGGTGTTCGTCTGGGAATCGCCGCTGCTGGCGTGCGCAAAGTGGGCCGCAAAGACCTCACCGTCATTTTGTTAGACGAAGGCAGTGTTGTTGCCGGCGTATTCACACAAAACAGATACTGTGCTGCACCTGTCCAAGTCTGCCGAGAGCACTTGTCACACATCAGCACGTCAAATACCGATACTCACATTAGAGCGCTGGTCATTAACACGGGCAATGCCAATGCGGGCACAGGCGCCAAAGGCTTGGCCGATGCGCGTGCCACCGCAGAGGCCTTTGCCTCATTGCTCAAGTTGAAACCGCAGCAAGTGTTGCCTTTCTCAACGGGCGTGATCATGGAGAACTTGCCTGTCGATCGCATTGTTGCAGGATTGCCCGCTGCCATCGCAGATGCGCAAGCCGCGCATTGGGCCAAGGCGGCCGAAGGCATCATGACCACCGACACCGTGCCCAAAGCCTTTAGCCAACAAGTGATGTTGTCGGGTCAAACCGTCACCATCACGGGCATCAGCAAAGGCGCTGGCATGATTCGCCCCAACATGGCCACCATGCTGGGCTTCCTGGCCACCGATGCCAACCTCGCACCCAATTTGCTGCCTGCTTTGGCCACTGATTTGGCCAATTCATCTTTCAACCGAATCACCATTGACGGTGATACATCGACCAATGATTCTTTCATTGTGATGGCCACCCGCAAAGCGGCGCATCCCGTGATCTCTTCTTGGGATTCGGCAGACGGCAAAGCCTTGCGAGAGGCATTGATGTCGGTAGCGCAAAAATTGGCGCACGCCATTGTGCGTGATGGTGAGGGTGCCACCAAGTTCATCACCATTCGGGTGGAAGGTGGTAAGACCAGCGAGGAGTGCCGCTTAGCAGCCTATGCCATTGCGCATTCGCCCTTGGTTAAAACAGCATTCTTTGCCAGCGACCCCAACTTGGGCCGCATCTTGGCGGCTGTGGGTTATGCAGGCATTCCCGATCTGGACCAAGATCTCATTGGTCTTCATTTAGACAATGTCTGTGTGGTTCAAAACGGTGGCCGCAATCCAGCTTACCAAGAGGCCGATGGCCAGCGCGTCATGAAGCAAAGCGAAATTACCATTCGCGTTCATTTGGGCCGCGGCACGGCAGTCGACACGGTCTGGACGTGTGACTTGAGTCACGACTATGTGTCAATCAACGCAGACTATCGTTCATGAGCACCGCCATTGAAAAACTACTAGAACGTGCTGTGCTCATGCTCGAGCGGCTTGAGCGCGTGTTACCGCAGCCATTGGGCCAGCCCGACTGGCAAGAAGCCATTGCTTGGCGCTATCGCAAGCGGGCCTCAGGGCATGGCGTGTTAGAGGGTGTTCGCCATGTGTCCGATATGAATCTTCAAGACCTTCAAGAGATTGACGGGCAAAAAGAAAAATTGCAGCAAAACACCTTGCAGTTTGTACAAGGTTTGCCGGCCAACAATGTTTTACTCACAGGCTCACGCGGCACTGGCAAATCGTCTCTGATCAAAGCTTGTCTGAATGCCTATGCCGCGCAAGGATTGCGTCTCATTGAAGTCGACAAAGAAGATCTGATCGACCTGCCTGATATTGTGGATGTGGTGGCGGGCCGTCCTGAAAAGTTCATCATCTTTTGCGATGATTTGAGTTTTGAAGACGGCGAAGGTGGCTACAAAGCTTTGAAATCAATTCTCGATGGTTCAGTGGCGGCGTCCACACCCAATGTCTTAATTTATGCCACCAGCAATCGTCGGCATTTGCTGCCGGAGCACATGAAGGACAACCTCACTTACACCCACACCGAAGACGGTGAAGTGCACCCGGGTGAAGTGATTGAAGAGAAAATTTCTTTGTCGGAACGTTTCGGTTTGTGGATCAGCTTTTATCCTTTTTCTCAAGACGAATACCTCACCATCGTGGCGCAGTGGTTGCGTTCTTTGGGTGCCACTGAAGCTGTGATTCAAGCTTCTGGACCCGAGGCTTTGGTGTGGGCACTAGAGCGCGGATCTCGCAGTGGCCGAGTGGCCTACCAGTTTGCGCGGGATTATGTGGGACGCATGGGGCAAGGCGCTTCAACTCAGCGATCGCTATGAATGAGTCCGCCGCATCGGGCCAGTCTCTGCTGGTGGCAGATGCGCATTTGCAGCGTGAGGGCGGACCCCATCGCAAGACGGTGGATGTGGCCGTGGGCATTTTGATCAACGCTCACCATCAATTCTTGCTCACCTCAAGACCACCCGGCAAAGTCTATGAAGCTTACTGGGAGTTTCCAGGCGGTAAGCTAGAGGCCGATGAAACTGTTGCCCAAGCCTTAACGCGTGAACTGGAAGAAGAGCTGGGTTTGCAAATTGAGGATGTGCAAATTTGGCGACAACAATGGGTGGACTATCCCCATGCGCTGGTTCGATTGAACTTTTGCAAAATTCACAAATGGCACGGCAACTTGGAAATGCGTGAGGGTCAACATTTTGCGTGGCAAAGCCTGCCTGTCGAAGTGACGCCAGTCTTGCCTGGCACTGTGCCGGTTCTGACTTGGTTGGCGGAAGAAACTGGCTTTGTGGGTGCCACGCATCAAGTCTGAAGTGACGTCGTCTTCACTGCAATTTAGGATCACCAAAATTGTCTTGATCGGGCGGCGTGTCTTCTGGCACTCTAAAGCTTTCATTGGCCCAGGCGCCTAGATCGATGCCCTTGCAACGCGCACTGCAAAAAGGGCGGTACATATTTTGTGAACTGAAAAGACTGGGACCCGCACAGGTGGGGCACTTCACGTGTTTGGGCTTTGTGGACGGCTCGCTCATTTGACTCTCACCAATTTCAACGACGACCGCTGTTTAAGCGCAAAGCGTCATTTCAAAGGGGGTATCTTCTTTGCTGGAAATGAGTTTTCCATCGGCTTGCTGTTGCATCAGTCGAATGACCACCAACAATCTATTGCAACTAATTTCAGGCGTGAGATTTAAGCTGTCATCAATGCGCAGTCGCAGTAACTGGAAGTTGCGGCCCTGCGGCAGGTTTTGTTGGAGCTGACCGCCATTGGCCATGACTTTTTGCGTACTGCCCGATTCGCGCATCATCTTCAGCATGAGTTGAACCGAGCTGGCAAGCGGGGCAAGCTGCTGTGACCACTCATGCAAATTGGCTTGTCTGGCAGCAGGTTCGTGGTGTTGCCATGCATGGTAGGCCGGGAGATCAAATTCACATGTGCCACCCGGTATGGCCGTGCGGCTTCTGATGCTGTTCAAAAATTCGCTGTCGCCCAGAGCGTTGCCCAATTTACCCACCATGGTATTGAGGGCAACAAAGCGTTGGTCGAGTTGCTCGATGATCAGGTCAAGGGCCTTTTCAGAGATGGAGGGGTTGCCTCGATAGCCGTTGAGGAGTTGCTTGTGACGCTCAATGTCTTTGAGAATTTCTGATTTCAATTCAGAGCGCGAAGCCACCTCCATGATTTCAAAAATCGTGGTCAGAGCGTAGTGGTGATCGAGTGCTTCAGAACGCTGTGTTAATTTGTTGAACCGAGCAAACAAATGTTGCAGGCGCAAATAGGTCCTGATGCGTTCGTTGAGGGGGTATTCGTAAAGTATCACGCTGCGTCTTTCAGTGACAAGATCATAGCCCGAAGCTGGCCCACATTTCATGGACTCTTTGCTTGAGTTCTGCCAAATCGATGCCATCGTTCAAAATGACAACATCTGCGCAGGCCAGGCGTTCTGCCCGGGTGGCCTGTTGAGACATGATTTGCGCAACCGCTTGGCGACTAATGCCACTGCGGGCCATGACCCTTTGAATCTGGGTCTCTGGCTGGCAGTCGACCACGCAGATTTTGTCTAGCTGGGGCCGCCAGCGGTCGATGGACTCCACCAGCAATGGAATGTCAAAAACCAGGCAGCCAGCGCCTGCTGCCATGGCCGTCTGTGTTTGTTCCTGCAAAATTTGGCCCACAAGAGGGTGGATGATGCCTTCTAGCTGGCGTTTGCTGCTGGGATTTGAGAAGACCAATGAACGCATGGCGTCCCGGTTCAGAGCGCCTTCGGGGGTGATCATTTCTTCGCCAAACTCAGCCAATAGGGTGGGGATGGCCTGGCCCCCTGCTTGCGTGACCGATCTGGAGATGGCATCGGCGTCGAGAATGGTGGCGCCGGCTTCGGCCAAGAAGCTGGCAACGGTGCTTTTACCGCTGCCAATGCCGCCGGTGAGGCCGAGGCGAAGAGGCTTGCGCATCAACGGGTCAAGCTCCCATGGAAATTCCTAAAAAGAAACATGCGAATCCAGAAAGGGCTAAAAAAGGACCAAAAGCGAAGTGCCCATTGTGACCCAGTTGCCCTCTGAATTTTTGGGTGACCCCAAAAATCAGTCCAGAAACAGAGGCCAGCAAGAGCAGGGGCAGCAGGCTCCAAACGCCCAGCCAGGCGCCAAGCCCGGCCAGCAGTTTGAGATCGCCTTGACCCATGCCTTCTTTGCCTGCAAACCGTTCAAAGCCCCAACTGACCAACCACAAAAGCCCATACCCCAGGACGGCGCCCGCCAACGAATCTAGCAGCGATGTTTCGGTGAGCGACATGGCGCTTCCAATGAGGCCAACCCAGAGCAGCGCTTGCGTGAGGACGTCTGGCAACAGGAATGTTTCTGCATCGATCCAAGCCAATGCCAAGAGGGTGGCGCAAAAGAAACATCCCAAAACAGCCGGGTGGTCAAAGCCAAACTTGAGCAGGCACATGCAAAACAACGCAGCAGTCAGGATTTCAACCAAGGGATAGCGCACAGAAATGACCTGTTTGCAGTGTCTGCAACGACCAAGGCGCCAACAATAAGACACCAGGGGAATGAGTTCGTGCCACGCCAGAGACTCTTTGCAATGGGGGCAGTGAGACCGGGGCGTTGTTAAATTGAAACGGGCCGTATCAAGTTCATCGGCTTTCAAAATCATCAGCGGCAAGCGGTGTATGAGCACATTGAGAAAGCTGCCAATGACCAGCCCAAGGGCTGCAAACAACACGAGTTGGTCCCAACTGATGCTCACAAAATGTGGCAACTTCCATCCCATGATGCCAGGGGATAACCACAATTGGGGCCATTCAGATACGTTGATCAAAAGACTTGTCCTAAATTGAAAATAGGCAAATACAGCGCCAACAAAATGCCGCCGATGAGCGTGCCCAGGACCACCATGATGATGGGTTCAAGGAGGGTGGAGAGATTGCCAATTTGTTGATTCACATCGGATTCCATGAGTTGGGCTGCACGTTCAAGCATTGTGTCGAGTGATCCTGTTTCTTCGCCAATGGTGCACATTTGAATGGTCATCGTTGAAAACAAGTTGGATTTTGACATGGCCTTGCTCAAACTGTGCCCCTCTTGAATGTGCTGAATCAAGTGGCGGGTGGTTTGGTTCAGGTTGGGTGAGCCACTGGCGGCCGAAGCCGGTGACAGTGCCTCGGCCAATGGCGTGCCCGCTTGAAGCAAGGCAGACAAAGTTTGCGCCCATTTGACAATCATGGCCGCTTGAATCAAAGGTCCCAAGATGGGTGTTGCAAAGGTCATTTTTTCTGAAATGATTTGAAACTTCAAGGACCTTTGATGCGCCCATCGGAGTAATGCCGCCAACGTCAAGAGCGCCCCAGTCAGGGCACTTGCCCAATGACTCATCCATGAACTCAGCTGGATCAATTGCTGCGTGGCCCATGGCAATGAGGCGCCCATGCTTTTGAAGACATCTTCAAAGACGGGCACCACCCACAACAATATCACCACCAACACCACGACAGCGATGACCAAAATACTTGCTGGATAGATGAGGGCATTTTTGAGCTTGGCTTTGAGGATGGCATGGGCCTCCAAGGTGTCTGCCAATCGGTCCAATATTTTGTCCAAGATGCCGGCAACTTCACCGGCATGCAAAAGGCTGCAGTAATGTTGGTTGAAAACTTGCGGGTGCTTTTGAAATGCGGTGTACAAGGACTGACCCGCATGGATGTCGGCCCGAAGCGATTGCAAGGTCGTGGCAAATGACTGCTGCGCGCTGCGAGGTCCCACAATGCTTTGACTGAGCAATTCAAAAGCCTGCGAGAGTGGAATGCCAGCACTCATGAGTGCCGACCACTGACGTGTGAAAACACTCAGTGTTTTGGCGGGCACAGCTTTGCTTTTGACGACGCTTGCGGAGACCGCTTCTCGCCTGGCCATTGCCCGGGTAAGGGCGGCTTCAAGTGACATCGGTATGGGCCACAACTTCGGCCAAAGATGTGATGCCCATCGAGGCCTTCAAAATACCTGCATGGCGCAAGGTACTGACGCCCTCTTTTTCGGCTTGTGCGGAGAGTTCATGGCGGCTGGCATTGTGCAAAATCAAATGCTGCAATGCCGCGGTAATGGGCATCACTTGAAATAAACCAATGCGACCCCAGTACCCCTTGTGACATTGTGAGCAGCCTTGAGCCGCATAAAAATGGTGTTGTGGTGACGCTTGTTCACTGAAGGATTGCATGCCTAGATCTTTGAGACATTGGGTTGAAACGATGGCAGGTTGACGACAATGCACACACAAGCGGCGAACCAAGCGCTGCGCAGAAATGAGGCTGATGCTAGAGGCCAAGTTGTAGGTGGCAACGCCCATGTTGCGAAGCCGAATTAAGGCGCTGGGTGCGTCTTGGGTGTGCAACGTTGACAGAACCAAATGACCCGTTTGCGAAGCCTTCATAGCAATGTCGGCCGTTTCGTGGTCTCTGATTTCACCCACCATGAGGATGTCGGGGTCTTGTCTTAAAAAGGCCCGAAGTGATGTGGCGAAATTCAGACCAATTCTTTCTTTCACATTGACCTGATTGATGCCGGGCAATTGGATTTCGGAGGGGTCTTCGACAGTGGCAATGTTGACCTCTGCCCGATTGAGTAAATTCAAACAAGCATACAAAGATTGAGATTTTCCTGAGCCTGTAGGCCCTGTGACCAAAATCATGCCGTGGGTTTTTTGAATGGCATCCAGTATTTTTTGTTTGTCGACAGGGCCATACCCCAAATGGTCTAAATTGAGTTTGGCCAAATCGGAAGACAAAATGCGAACGACCATCTTTTCGCCAAACAGGGTGGGTAAGGTGCTTATGCGCAAATTCAAACGCTGGGAATTTTTCAACCCGACATTCATCCGACCGTCTTGTGGCAACCGCTTCTCGGCAATGTCTAAGCGAGAGAGTACTTTGATGCGTGAAGCGATTTGCTCTTTGAACTCAAAAGGCGGCGGTGGAATTTCTTGCAAGACGCCATCGACTCGCAATCGAACGCGGTAGAAATTTTCAAAGGGTTCAAAGTGAATGTCAGACGCTCTGAGTCGTGCTGCAGTTTCCCATGTTTGCTGGAGATAGTGAACAACCGGCGCTTCTGTTGGCGCTAATCGATTGCCGATAGGAGGGGTTTCCATTTGAAAGCCGTTTCATCAGAACAGGGCCTTCAATGATGCGTGCATTCTGGCCATCTCAAGGCTTCATAGGCGCAATGAAAGCATTTGTGAGAGGGCCTTCATTTCTAGCAAGACCCCTGTTGGGGTGATTTCAAGCACGTCACTTGCGAAACTGATCGTTTAAGATGATGATCTGAATCGAGACCCACAACATCATTGATTTTTCAGTCGATGATGGAAATCAATGAACCGAGAGTGCTCATGAAAATCGTTTTTATCGTGACCATGCTGTGTGCTTTGAATGCGTTTGCCGCTGACCCGCCGAAGGCCGGCGATAAAAAAGCCCCGGAGAGATCAGCGGTGCCAGAGCGCATCACGCGGCCCAAACCCAGCCCCGATTCTTTGCCGCAACCCGTTGAAAAAAACAGCAACCCAGGGGCCTGCCCCAAATTTGAATACAAAGAAAAACCCGGCAAAATAGTGTGCATGGACAAGGCAACAGGGGGTGACAAACCCAAGCCTCCCGCCAAATGACTTCACACCGCTTAAGCCGCCAAGCCTACAAACACGTTTTGCACATCGTCATTGCCGTCAATCGCGGCTAAGAAATTCTCGACCTCTTCAAGTTGTTCTGCGCTGAGGGTGGCTGGGTTCACTGGATTTTTCGGTTTGTAGCCCAGCTTATTGGCGATGACGGTGAAGCCATGATCCGGCAAAGCTTTGCTGACCAAGTCTAAATCTGTGGGGTCGGTGATAAAAACTGTTACGCCATCTTCATCGGCTGGCTCAAAGTCTTGAGCGCCCGCTTCAATGGCAGCCAATTCTGCATCAGCACCTGCTTGCACAGGCTCAGCTTCAATCATGCCAATGTGGTCAAAATCCCAAGACACAGAACCCGAAGAGCCCAACTGACCTTTACGGAAAAGCACACGAACTTCTGAGGCTGTTCGATTTAAATTGTCGGTGAGGGCTTCGACCATCACAGGCACTTGATGCGGCGCAAAACCTTCGTAAATAACCCGCTCAAAGTGCACAGCTTCGCCCAACAAGCCCGCGCCTTTTTTAATGGCACGCTCAAGTGTCTCCTTGGGCATGGAAACTTTGCGCGCTTGTTCGACCACCAGTCGCAGTCGAGAATTGGCGGCGGGATCGGCCCCACTTTTGGCAGCCATCATGATGTCTTTGGCCAAGCGACCAAACAATTTACCGCGGGCGTCTGCGGCTTGTGCCTTGCCCTTTGCTTTCCACTGCGCACCCATTTGATTTGCTTTCGTTGAACCTATCGTGGTCTGGATTTTATGACATCGATTTCAAGGGGTTCCGCTTACAAGTGTTAGACAGTGATGTCCACATTGCTGCCTTTAGGTTTGTCAGTCTTGGGTGCGTCTTGCCTCACCAACTCATGTTTGACCTCGACTTTTTGAGCCTCTCGTTGCTGTGGAGCAGCTTGAGTTTGGCGTTCTGCCTTCACTGCTTGATCAGCTTGTGGGCGTTGAATTTCTGGGCGGTTATTGGCAGGGCGGATTTCAGACATGAAATGCTCTCTTTTGAAACAAGATGAATGACGTGGTCAAAGGATTTTCCCTCATTGTCATGCAAATGTTGCCGTAGCAGTTAAAGTTATTGCCATGCAGCCCAATTTGCCCACCTTCAAAGATGTTTCAAAAGCAGCTGAGCGCCTCAAAGGCGTGGCGTACAAAACACCCGTGCGCCAATCTCGCGCTTTGAACGAACAAATGCAAGCCCAGGTTTTCATCAAATGTGAAAACTTTCAGCGTATGGGGGCTTTCAAGTTCAGGGGTGGCTTCAATGCGCTTTCTCAACTGAATCCAGCTCAACAACGGGCGGGTGTGGTGGCCTACTCATCGGGCAATCACGCACAAGCCATTGCCTTGTCTGCGCGCATCTTGAACATGCCCGCCACCCTCTTCATGCCGCACGACGCAGCACCTTCGAAGCTAGCGGCCACCAAGGGCTATGGCGCGGAGGTCATTGCTTACGATCGGTATTCAGAAGACGCGAGTGCCTTGGCCACACAGTTTGCCCTGGCCAAGGGCATGACTTTTATTCCACCGTTTGACCACGCCGATGTTTTGTCGGGCCAAGGGACGGCTGCTTTAGAGTTGTTTGAAGAAGTCGGCGAATTGGACGCCTTGTTTGTGTGCCTGGGCGGCGGCGGCTTGCTCAGCGGCAGCGCGCTGTCTGCGAAGGCCAAATCGCCCCTTTGCAAAATTTTTGGTGTGGAGCCTGCAGCGGGCAATGATGTGCAGCAATCGTTTCGCAAAGGCGAGCGAGTTCGCATTCAAACGCCCATCACCATCGCCGATGGCGCCCAAACGCCCATGGTGGGGGCCATCACATTTGAGCTCATCAAAGCCTTGGTCGATGACATTCACACCGTCACAGATGCGCAGTTGATCGACGTGATGCGGTTTTATGCCGAGCGCATGAAAATGATTGTCGAGCCAACGGGCTGTTTGTCTCTGGCTGCCGCGATTCAAGCGCGGAAGGCGCTGAAGGGTCAGCGTGTGGGCGTGATCATCAGCGGTGGAAATGTAGACATGGCCAGGTTTTCACAACTGTTGGCACAACAGCCAAGCCCTTGAACCCGTTGGGTGACACCCGCGGGGCGCAATTCAATCAAGTGCGGCGTTCCAGCAGCTGGGAAGCCAGCGCAACCAAGGCTTCCTTGTAGGGGCCTTGCGGCAGGGCCTCCGCTGCATCGATGGCGCGTTGTGCTTCACCCATGGCGGCTTGACGGCTGGCTTCGAGTGCGCCAGTTTCCCGAACTATGGCAATGACGCTGCTCAGTTGGTCCACTGAGCCCGTCTCGATGGCTTTTTGAATCAGCGCGCGTTGGGGCGGCGTGCCGCGTTGCATGGCCAAAATAAGGGGCAGGGTGGCTTTGCCTTCGCGCAGATCGTCGCCCAGGTTTTTGCCCATTTCTGCGGCATTGCCTTCGTAGTCCAGCACATCGTCGATGACTTGAAAAGCGGTTCCCAAAGCTTGTCCGTAGATGGCGCAAGACGCTTCTAATTCAGGTGATGCATTCGCCAAGATGGCGGCCAACCTTGCACTGGCTTCAAAAAGCTTGGCTGTTTTGGAGCGAATGACATGCAAATAGGCTGCTTCATCAAGCGATGCATCGTTCATGTTCATGAGCTGCAAAACTTCGCCTTCGGCAATGATGTTGGTGGCGTCAGCCAGCACTTGCATGATGCGCATGCTGCCCGGCTCCACCATCATTTGGAACGCGCGGGAGTAAAGAAAGTCGCCCACCAAAACACTGGCAGGGTTACCAAAATTTTCGTTGGCAGTGGGGCGGCCGCGCCTCAATGTGGACTCGTCCACCACATCGTCGTGCAACAAAGTGGCTGTGTGAATGAACTCCACCACGGCGGCCAAAGTAAATTTATGGGCTTCTTGGTAGCCCAATGCGCCACTGGTGAGCAACAAAATAACAGGGCGCAAGCGTTTGCCCCCCGCTGAAATGATGTACTGGGCCACTTGACCGACCAAAGGCACGCCCGAACTCAGCCGGTTGGCAATGACCCAGTCTACTTGGGCCATGTCGTCTGCAACCAAGGCCAAAGCGGTGGCTGGGGAGGCTTTCATGGAGGGCGCAGTGGTTGACAAAATGGCTTAATGAATTGGGTTTTTAGGTGAAATTCCAACAGAAAACCTGCGTTTCTGACTTGATTTCGAGGTTCTGATCTGATTATAGAGAGCGAAAATGACTCTGGGGGCCCCAAAGTCTTGTTTCTAGATGGCTTGTCAAGTCCTAAAAGTCCGTGCTAAAATCCGCGGTTCTTTAGGGTTCGTCCTAGGAATTTCCATTGAGAGAAACGAAAAGGTCATTATGTACGCGGTCATAAAAACCGGCGGCAAACAGTATCGTGTTGCTGCAGGTGAAAAAATTAAAGTAGAACAGATTGCTGCGGACGTGGGCCAGGAAATCGTGATCGACCAAGTTCTGGCAGTCGGCAACGGCGCAGATCTGAAAGTTGGTACGCCCCTGGTGTCCGGCGCAACTGTCACTGTCACAGTGTTGGCACACGGCAAGCACGACAAAGTGCACATCTTCAAGATGC
>CANKOT010000048.1 GCA_947484245.1 Comamonadaceae bacterium | reverse complement strand
CCGGTGCAGACAAGCCATGAGCGCCCACACCGCCATCAGCCACCTTGAAGCGCGCCATTTGCAAAAGTCTTACGGTAGCCGCCAAGTGGTTTTTGACGTATCCGTCAAAGTTGAAAAAGGTGAAGTCGTCGGTTTGTTAGGGCCCAATGGTGCCGGCAAAACCACCTCCTTCTACATGATTGTCGGTTTGGTGCGTACCGATGGCGGGCACATTCTGATTGATGGTGAAGACGTTACGCGCATGCCCATTCACCGACGCGCTCGCATGGGGCTCTCCTATTTGCCACAAGAAGCTTCTATTTTCAGAAAACTCACCGTGGCAGAAAATGTGCGCGCTGTGTTGGAGTTGCAACTGAATGAAGATGGCAAGCCTTTAAACAATGCAGAAATCAGCGCTCGCTTGCAAGCTCTCCTCAAAGATTTGCGTGTTGACCATTTGCACGACTCGCCTTCTTTAGCGCTGTCGGGCGGCGAACGCAGGCGTGTCGAAATTGCACGCGCCTTGGCCACAGACCCTCGCTTTATTTTGCTAGACGAGCCTTTTGCCGGCATTGATCCCATTGCCGTCATTGAAATTCAGCGCATCATCGCCTTCTTGAAAGAGCGCGGCATTGGCGTGCTCATCACCGATCACAATGTGCGCGAAACATTGGGTATTTGCGACCACGCCTACATCATCAGCGAGGGGCGCGTGTTAGCGCAAGGCACCCCGCAAGACATCGTCAACAACGCCGATGTACGCCGCGTGTACCTCGGCGAACACTTCCGAATGTGATGGAGGGACCATGAAGCAAAGCCTTTCACTTCGGATGTCCCAGCACTTGGCGCTCACGCCACAGTTGCAACAATCCATTCGGCTGCTTCAACTCTCCACCCTAGAGCTCAGTCAAGAAGTTGAGCAAATGCTCGACGAAAATCCTTTCCTTGAACGCAATACCGACGAAGCACCGCAAGAAGATTACGGATTGCCCGAAGCCGATGCCCGCGTGAGCTTGGGCGACCGTGTGTCAGAAGCCGCCAGCGACGCAGGCTCCGACTCGCGCGATGCCGCAGGCGAATCCACCGCATCGGTCACCAGTGACGAAGCAGTGACCGATGTGGCCGACAGCTGGGATGGCGACGGCAGCGTCGACATGGCGCCCGACGACAGCGAATGGGGCACCGATGCCGGCGCTCGCAAAAACAATACCAACAATGACTCCGAGGGCGCAGATGCCATTGAGTTGGCGCGCGGCTTAGGTTCTCTCACAGACTATTTGCACCGACAAGCTTTGTCAATGCGCTTGTCTGAAATTGACCGTGCTGCATTGCGTTTCCTCATTGAGTCCTTGAACGACGACGGTTACTTGGAAGACAGTCTCGAGTCTTTGGCACAAGGCTTGGCAGGCACCGACGACATCGAGCAACTTGAAGAATTGGTGCACCGCTTTACCGTGGCCCTGAGTTTGTTGCAATCCCTCGAGCCTGTGGGCATAGGTGCTCGCGATTTGGGTGAATGCATGCGCATACAACTCAAAGCCATCATGAAGGATGAGCCCAACAACGAAGTAGCGCCAGTTGCTTTAAAAATTTGCGCACTGCCCTTAGATCTCTTGGCCAAACGCGACTTCAAACGCTTGGCGGTGCAGTGCGGCGAAGACGAAGCACTTGTCAAACAAGCTTTGACCTTCATCACCCGCTTAGAACCCAAGCCAGGTCGTCCTTTTGCCAACGCCGAACAACATGTGATCGTGCCCGATGTCTTGGTCATTGGCACACGCAAAGGCGGTGAGCCTCACTTCAGAGTGCAACTCAATTCAGATGTCATGCCCAAACTGCGCGTGCACGACATTTACGCCAACGCATTGCGCGGTGGCAAAGGTGAAGGCCATTTGGGTTTGCAACAAAGGCTTCAAGAAGCGCGTTGGTTCATCAAAAACATCCAGCAGCGCTTTGACACTATTTTGCGCGTGTCCACCGCCATTGTAGAGCGCCAGCGCAACTTCTTCATTCATGGCGAATTGGCCATGCGGCCATTGGTGCTTCGAGAAATTGCCGATGAATTAGGTCTGCACGAATCCACCATCAGCCGCGTCACCACGGCCAAATACATGACCACGCCCATGGGCACGTTCGAGTTGAAGTTTTTCTTTGGCTCAGGCCTTGGCACAGACAGCGGCAGCGCTGCGTCCAGCACCGCTGTGCGTGCTCTTATCAAACAATTGGTAGCGGCCGAGAACCCCAACAAACCCCTTTCAGACAACCAACTGTCTGAAATGCTCAAAGAACAAGGCATCGATTGCGCACGCCGCACCGTTGCCAAATACCGAGAGGCGCTCAAAATTGCGCCCGCCAACTTGCGTAAAACTCTGTGAATTCGCTTCAACTCTTTATGCCTTGCGCCGCCGGCGTTGAAGGCTTGCTGGCCGACGAGGTGCATCAGCTTACCGGCCTCACGGGCAACGACCTGCTCACCGGTCGCGGTGGCGTCATGGCCAACGCATCTTGGCGCGAAGCCATGCGCCTGAACCTGCACAGCCGACTCACTCAACGTGTCTTGATTCAACTGTCGCAAACTTTGTATCGCAATGAAAAAGATTTGTACGACGCAGCCAGTGCTGTGGCTTGGGAAATTTGGTTCACCACCAAGCAAACCTTCAAAATTGAAATTACGGCACAACACAGCCCGCTCACCAGCCTCAACTTTGCCGCGCTCAAAATCAAAGATGCCGTAGCCGATCGTTTTCGCGCCAAACGTGGCGAGCGACCCGACGTCAACACGCAGTGGCCCGATGTGCGCATTTATGTACACCTCACCACAGACAGCTGCACCCTGTACATGGACACCTCTGGCGAACCTTTGTTCAAACGCGGTTGGCGCGAAGACAAAGGCGATGCGCCTCTTAAAGAAACCTTGGCAGCAGCCATGTTGGCCGCCAGTGGCTGGGATGCTCAAACGCCTTTGTACGACCCCTGCTGCGGCAGTGGCACCATTGCCATTGAAGCCGCGCAAATTGCCTGTGGCATTGCGCCTGGCATCATGCGCCGCTTTGGCTTCGAAAAATTGCTCCCTTTCCAGCCCCACGTTTGGCAAGCCTTGCAAGACGATGCGCGTGCACTAGAACACGCACCCACCGCCGAAATTCATGCTTCAGATGTAGCCTTCCGCATGGTCGACTTCACGCAGCGCAACGCAGAGCGAGCTGGCGTCGGCCAAGTGGTGCAAGCGCGGGGCGGTGACGCACTTCAGCGCATGCCACCTTGCGAGACGCCTGGCTTGATGCTTCTCAACCCACCCTATGGCGAGCGCATTGAGGCGGCCGGTGTGGCGGGCGTTTCAAGCCGTGCGCGTGAAATTGCCGAAGGTGACGATGGCGGCGAGTTCTTCTCGCAACTGGCCTCGCATTGGAAAAAGAACTACAACGGCTGGACCGCTTGGATGCTCACACCTGATTTGAAGCTGCCCTCCAAAATGCGCCTCAAAGAATCCCGCCGCGTGCCAATGTGGAATGGCCCCATTGAATGCCGAATGTTTCGCTTTGACCTCATGAAGGGCTCTGCGCGTGACAAGCTCTGAGGTTCAGGCTAGGCCTGCTGCGCAAGCCTGGGTGATCGACACCAACATCGTGCTGGATCTGTGGCTGTTTGAAGATCCAGCCACAGTGCCTTTGCGCGCTGCTTTGCAAAGTGGTGCCGTTTCTCACTTGGCCACCGCCAGCATGCGCGATGAATTAGCACGCGTTCTCACCTACCCCCACATCATGAAGCGCATGGCCAAGTCCAGTATTCAAGCGCAAGATATTTTGAATCGCTTTGATGAACACTGCATAACCGCAGAGCCAGCGAGCAAAGCTTCTTGTACTTGCAAAGATCCTGACGATCAAAAATTCATCGATCTGGCAGTGGCCCATGCCGTTCCTTTGCTAAGCAAAGACGCCGCCATTTTGTGCATGAAGAAAAGACTGCTTCAATCTGGCGTGGTTCTCAATCCAGCCCAAATTCCTGCTACCTGAACACTGGAACTCCTTATGACCGGCTTGCAACCTGAAGACTTTGACGCTCTCGACGACATCTTGGACGATTTGCGCACACGCTGCGAAGAAACCCCGCAATGGGAATTTTGTGAGGGCTTCATGGTGGCCCTCATCTGTTGTCGCCGCCTCCTTCCCGAAGCTGAATGGTTGCCCGTTTTGCTGGGGCTTGACGATGATGGTGATGGTGATGGTGCAGGCTTTTTAGATGAAGCGCAAAAAGTCAAATTCTTGAGTCTCTGGCAACAACGCTTTGATGAAGTCAAAAAATCCTTAGACACTGAAATCAAAGCCCTCGACGAAGACAGTGCTTATGCACCAGAAGTGATGGATGTGAGAGGTGCCATTGCCAGTTTGCCTGCCGAAGAACGCGCAGAAATTGGCAGTGAAGAAATTCCTGCCTTTGCGCAGGTGTGGGCTTTGGGCTTCATGTTTGCCGTAGAAAATTGGCCTGACGAATGGACAGCGCCCAAGGACAAAGAGTCTGCGCAGTGGCACGATACCGCACTTGAAGCCATTGTGGCACTCACCGAGGATGACACGGACGAGCCCACACTGTCTGCCCTCAGTGAAGACGGTCCTTTGAGTGTCAGCGAGCCTCGCTTGAATGTGTATGGCGAAGCCCTCTGGGCTGTTTACGATCTGCGTGAAATTTGGCGCAACATTGGCCCGCGCGTTACACAGGTCATCAAAGAAGCAAGCCCAGGGCGCAACGATGTCTGCAGCTGCGGCAGTGGTAAGAAATACAAGCGGTGCTGCGGCGCCCACTGAATGTTTTGGGCTTTGCCCATCAAGGGCACTTTGCGAGATGCGCTTTATTGTCAGACCATGAAGGCGCGGAGACTTTCAACAGTGAGATGGGGCAACTCTTCTGGAATGAAGTGACCTGAAGGCACCACATGGCCCGATACTGTACCTGCGCATTGCGCTTGCCAAAGCTCAAGGGGTTTGAACATTTTGTGAACCACGCCGCGATCGCCCCACAGCACCAACAAATCGCATCGAATCTGGAGACCCTGAGCGCGACTTTCTGTATCGTGAACCAAATCAATGCCTGCACTGGCACGGTAATCTTCGCAAGCAGTGTGGACGGCAGGCATTAAATCGCCAGCCTGCTCAGGCTGCAAATTCATGCTTCGCTCATATTCGGCCATGGCCTCAGGCTCAATGAAGGAAGTGCCTTGTGAGCCCCATCCGCCCAACTTGGTGTGCAAGTAATGCAGCACGTTGCCGCCAATCATTTTCTCGGGCAAGGGGCTGGGCTGAATCAGGTGAAACCAATGGTAATAAGCTCGCGCAAACGCCATGTCAGTGCGCTTGTACATGTCGAGCGTGGGGGCAATGTCTAAAACGCACAAGCGGCGAACACGCGCTGGATAGTCGACCGCCAACCGGTGCGCCACGCGGCCGCCACGGTCGTGGCCACACAAAAAGAAATCGCCCACATTGAGTTGATCAAGCAAGCCCACCACATCTTGCGCCATGGCCCTTTTGCTGTAGTTGCTGTGGTCGGGCAAGCCTGGTGCATGTGAGGAGTCGCCGTAGCCACGCAAATCGGGCAAGACCAAGCGATAGTCGTGTTTGAGGGTTTGCGCTGCGCGGTGCCACATCACATGTGTTTGCGGAAAGCCATGCAACAACACCAAGACGGGCTTGTCTAATTGGTTCAACCAATTGGCAGAGATGCGCGCACAGACCACCACCCCATTCACATTGAACTGTCTTTTCTCAAAACCATCAAACCAGGTGCTGAGTGATTCTGTGGTGGGGAGGTCGTTGGTACTCATGCCGATATTTTCGCGGGTTGCTGTCAAATTGGCAATCAAACTTTTGGCCGCATTTCTGCCAAATCGTTCCAAACATCCTGTCTTGCAATCAAGCCTTTGACAAGCTCAAATCGATCGATGAATCGAATATCTTTGAACGCAGTGCCGTCTGGCCATTCGCCACTCAAGACGCCACGGCAGAAAACAACCGTCTTGTCACCTTGCCAAGATTCATCCAAGGCCATGTTAGTTTTGGCGATGCTGCGATACCTTGTCGACGCCCACGTCATCAATTCTGCGAGTTGCGTCATGGACTGCCCCCCCGGAAACGTCATTTGGAAATCTGCGGCCAAACATTTTTGTGCACCCGCCAAATCACGTTGCGACATCAAGGCCAAAAATTGAGCCACCAGCTGACAGGCGTCTGGCAATACTGCACCTCCCTGTTCAAACACGCGTCCATCACGGCGATAGGTACTCACTTCTTGAATGAACACTGTGGTGCCGGCATCGCTGGCGTCAATCACAGATCGCGCTGTTTTGGCCAAACTTTGGACCAAGCGATGTTGGGCCTCTTCAGGGTAGCCAGGCAGTAGGGTGACAGAAATAACAGGCATGCTTTTTTCTCGCTGAAGGGCTCTTTAACCCATGGGTGAAACGCCAACAAGTTTGGCATGCAGGACAAACGTGATCAAGGCCCAAATCGCCATGCCACCCACCAGGGTGATGACTGTTGAAAGCAACTTGGCTTGATTCTTTGTTTCACTTTCAGAAAGCGTCAAATCTGCTGCATCTTGTGCTGCATTCAAACTCATCGCACGGTCACGCGCACGTGCAGACCTGAAGTTCAAAACCGCCCAAATTAAAAAAGCGCCAAACAACACAATATCAGCCAAATTGCCGTTAGCAATCAAGTGCGACAAAGCCCAGACCTTGACAGACAAGACCATGGGGTGCCCCATGCGCATTTTGAAATGGTTGCGAGGAATGTAGGCGGCCATCAAGAGAATGCTTGAAAACAGCATCAAAAGTATGCTGATGTGTTTGGTAAAACGGGGCGGATTCCAAAGCGCCACAGTTTCCAGCCTTGCTTCGCCATAACCCACCACCAGCAAGTAAAAGCCAAGGAGGGCGACAAGGGCATAAACACCCTTGAAAGTTTTATCACCCCACGCCTCAATGCAGCGGGTTCGCCAGCCATCCGCCACCATGCGAACAGAGTGTGCGCCCAGAAACAAGATCAAGCCCAAAATCAACTGTGTCATTGAAAACCCTTTGTGAGATTTGATACCACATTGTCTAAGAATTCAAAGACATGAGTTGTTTCTGGAGAATAGGCTTTTGCACCTTGCCCAAAGCGCTTTTGGGTAGCCCGTCCACAAACACCACTCGGCGCGGCAATTTAAAGCGCGCAATCAAGGCTTGACAGCCGTCACTTCAATTTCCACCAGGGCGCGGTCTTCCACCAAGTCGGCCACTTGAACCAAGGTCATAGCGGGGTAGTTTTTACCCATCACTTCTTGGTAGACCTTGCCCAGTTCGCGCCCTCGCACGATGTATTCTTTTTTGTCTTTCACATACCAAGTCATACGGGCCATGTGTTCTGGGCCTGCGCCTGCACAAGCCAAGGTCGCCACGATGTTTTGCAGTGCTTGCTTGCACTGCGCTACAAAATCATCGGTCTCAAATTGACACTGCCCATTCCAGCCAATCATGCCTGCAACAAACACCATCTCGCCGCGCGCAGCAATGCCGTTGGCATAGCCCTTGGCAGGCGCCCAGCCTTCTGGCTGTAGCACTCTGAACATTTCTTGTGACATTTCTGCTCCTTATTTTTCTGAATTGAAAGCAGGCGCTTGCTGCCTTAACTTGAAGCGCTGCAATTTGCCGGTCTCGGTGCGCGGTAAGGTCTCGCAAAACACCACACGCCTTGGGTATTTGAATGGTGCAATGGTTTGTTTCACAAACTCTTGAATTTCTTTTTCCAATGCCGGCGTGCCAGTGTGTTCTGTTTTTAAAACAACAAAGGCCATGACCACCTGCCCGCGCTCAAGGTCGGCAGCACCCACCACGCCGCACTCGGCGACAGCAGGATGCTGCATCAGCGCGCCTTCTACTTCAGGCCCTGCAATGTTGTAGCCAGCAGAAATGATCATGTCGTCATTGCGCGCCTGATAACTGAAATAGCCATCTGTGTCCATGACAAATGTGTCACCGGGAAGGTTCCAGCCCTCTTTGACATACTCTTTTTGCCGAGGATCATCCAAATATCGGCAGCCCGTTGGACCCCTGACAGCCAAGCGTCCTAAAGTGCCAGGGGGTACGGGCTTCATGTCTTCGTCCACAATTTGTGCCTGATAGCCGGGTACCACTTTGCCAATGCTGCCGGCACGCACTTCTTGGCCAGCACTGGAAATGTAGATGTGAATCACCTCAGTACCTCCAATGCCATCGGTCATCTCAATGCCCGTTGCCTTTTTCCACAACTGGCGCGTGGCATCAGGCAAGGCCTCGCCTGCCGATATGGTGTGACGCAATGACTCCAAGTTGAAGCCATATGGCTTTTCAGAAACCAACATGGCCATTTGGCGGTACATGGTGGGTGCGGTGTAGCACTGAGTTGCACCATACTGCCCGATGGCAAGCAGCAATGATTCAGGTGTGTATTTTTCAAGGAGCACAGCACATGCGCCATAGCGCAAGGGAAAAGCCAACAAACCGCCCAAGCCAAATGTGAATGCAATGGGCGGCGTACCACACACCACATCATTGGCACCCATATTGAGCACGTGCTTGGGAAACAAATCACACATGGCCAAGACGTCTCGGTGAAAATGCATGGTGCCTTTGGGCTGGCCTGTGGTGCCGCTGGTAAAGGCAATCAAGCACACATCATCGCGACTGGTGGCCACTGCTTCAAACTCCTTCACATGCTTGGCCATTCGCGCTTCTATGCCCTCTTCGTCCAAGCTTTTAAACCACAAAACCTGCTTGAGCGATTGTGCAAATTGAGCATGTGAGTGCTCAGTGCAGTGCGTCAATTCTTCTGCCAACACCCTGTCACACAAAGCCGCCTTTACTTGCGCCTTGTCCAAAATTTGCTTGAGTTCTGAGGCTCGCAGCAAAGGCATGGTGGGCACCACCACCAAGCCAGCTTTCAACGCAGCCAAAAAACACGCCGCCATCATGGGGCTATTGCCCCCGCGCAGCAGCAATCGCTCACCAGATTTCAAACCCATGTCATGCACTAGCACATGGGCAATTTGATTCACCTTGCTTTGGAGCTGCGCATAAGTCCAGCCCATCGGACCTGTGGCATCTTGGCCGCGCACTGCCATGCGATCGCCATGGCCTTGCGCCACATGATCGTCTAACAAGGCTTGAACACAATTGAGCTGTTCGGGGTATTGAACTTCAGGTCGATCGAAGACAAACACGGGCCACTGATCTAGGGGCGGCAAATGGTCGCGCGTAAAAGTGTCTGTGTGTGATGAAGGCGCTAATGCTTGACTCATTTGAATCCTCACTTGAGTAAATCACGGCCAATGATCAACTGCTGTACTTCTGTGGCGCCTTCATAAATGCGCAGGGCTCTAATTTCTCGGTACAAAGACTCCACAATGCAGCCCTTTTTGACGCCCATCCCGCCATGCATTTGCACGGCCATGTCGATGATTTGCTGTGCATTTTCTGTGGCGGTCATTTTGGCCATGGCCGCTTCTTGTGTAATGCGTTGCCCTTGATCGCGCAGCCAGGCAGCTCTGTAAGTGAGCAAGGTGGCGGCATCAAGCAAGGTGGCCATTTGCGCCAACTTGCTTTGCGTGATCTGAAAATCTGCCAAGGTGCCGCCAAACATCTTGCGCTGCTTGGCCCACGCAATCGATTCGTCTAAAGCTCTGCGCGCAAAGCCCAGCGATGCAGCAGCCACAGAGGTTCTAAACACATCCAGCGTGGCCATGGCCACTTTGAAGCCTTCGCCAGCCGCACCAATGCGCTTGGCATGCGGCACTAATACGTTGTTGAAGTGAAGTGTGGCTAATGGGTGCGGCGCCACCACATCAATGCGCTCGGCAATTTCCAAACCTGGGGTGTTGGCATCCACAATGAAGGCGCTGATGCCTCTGGCACCGGGTGCCTCCCCAGTGCGTGCAAACACCACATAAAAATCGGCAATGCCACCATTAGAAATCCAAGTCTTCAATCCATTCAAGCGATAGCCTTCGGGTGTATCAACTGCGCTGCATTGCATGGCAGCCACATCAGAGCCCGCATCGGGCTCGCTCAAGGCAAAGGCAGCCAGCGCCTCTCCCTTGGCCACGCGCGGCAAATAAGCGGCTTGTTGCTCTGGTGTTCCTTTGAGGCTGATGGCGCCCGAACCCAAGCCCTGCATGGCAAATGCAAAATCAGCCAAGCCATGATGCCAGGCCAACTCCTCGCGCAGCAAACAGATGGTGCGGGTGTCGATCACATCAGTGGCTCCGCCGTGCAAGGTGCCAGCAATGGCAGGCTTTAACCAACCGCCTTGTCCCAAGGCTTTGACCAAGCTCACACATTCACGGTCAATGGCGTCGCGCGATTCATCGTGACCATGCTGATCTGCAAACTGCTTCGAAGTCCACTCTTGCAATTGAGTTTTGAAAACTCGATGCGCCTCGTCAAAAAAAGGCCAAGCCAAATGAGAGGCTGAATTCATGATCAATCTCCTTGAAACACGGGCGTTTGCTTGGCCACAAAGGCGTGATAAGCCCTGTGAAAATCATTGGTGACCATGCAAATGGCTTGGGCTTGCGCCTCGGCCTCAATGGCTTCGTCCACCCCCATGTTCCACTCTTGCTGCAACATTTTCTTGGTCATGCCGTTGGCAAAGCTAGGGCCGCTTGCTAAGGTGTGGGCCATGGCTTGAGCCTCTGACAAAACACTTTCAGGGGTGCACACTCGGTTGTAAAAACCCCAGCGCTCTGCTTCTTCGCCTGGCAAGCCTCGGCCTGTGTACAACAGCTCAGAAGCTCGGCCCTGACCAATGACTCGGGGTAACAAAGCACAAGCACCCATGTCACAGCCAGCCAATCCTACTTTGTTGAACAGAAAATAGGTTTTGCTGCGCGCTGTGCCATAACGCATGTCAGAGGCCAAGGCCAGCAAGGCACCTGCACCGGCGCAAATGCCATCAATGGCAGACACAATGGGTTGCGGGCACGCACGCATGGCCTTCACCAAATCGCCCGTCATGCGCGTGAAGGCCAGCAAGCCTGGCATATCCAGTTTGGTGAGAGGCCCAATGATTTCATGCACATCACCACCTGAACAAAAATTTCCGCCTGCACCGGTGACGACCACGGCATGCACATCTTCGGCATAGGCAAGCGCACGAAACAAATCGCGCATCTCGGCATACGATTCAAATGACAATGGATTTTTCCGCTCTGGCCTGTTCAAAGTGAGTGTCGCCACACCCTCCTTCACGTCAAACAATACATGCTCAGCTTTGTAATTGGCAAGCTTGTTGTTATGGCGAGGCAATTGATGCGGCTGACCAGGTAAGTACTTTTGACTCATGATGTCTCCTCTTGTTTCTGTAAATTTTTTTTCATGGCACCCAACAAGGTGTACAACTGACTTTGCTGGTTGTTGGACAAGCCAGAAAATAAGTCAGCCACCCATTCTTCATGCGCGATGGCCATGTCGGTAAATGCGGCACGTCCCGCTTGGGTCAACTTGATTGTGAACGACCTTCGATCATTCAAACCCACTTGGCGCAGCACCAACTTTTCTTTTTCAAGTTGATCGACAATGCTGGTAATGTTGCCGCCAGTCACCATCATGCGTCTGGACAACTCGCCCATGCTCAGTCCGTCAGGATGCCTTTCGAGTTGGGCCATCAAATCAAATCTTGGCAACGTGATGTCAAATGACTCGCGCAACTTTTGTCTTATTTTGTCTTCCACACGCGTGGTGCAGGACAACAAGCGCAACCACAATCTCAATGAGGCATGGTGGTCGGCATGGGCTCTAAATTCATGATCCACATTCACCTCTGAACTCGAACTGCTATGCATCACATCGTCTCCCCACCATCAACGGCAATTGACTGACCATTCACTGAAGCTGCAGCACTGCTGCACAACCACAACACGGTGTGCGCCACCTCGTCTGGTTGAATCATTTTCTTTTGAGGGTTGTGCAAAACCAAGGCTTCGCGCGCTTGATGTTCTGTTTGACCTGTTTTGGCCACAATGTTGGCAATCGAATCTCGCACAATGTCGGTTTCGGTAAACCCTGGGCAAACTGCGTTGACTGTCACGCCCTTCTTGGCCAACTCCATGGCCAAACTGCGAGTTAAACCGATCACGCCATGCTTGGCTGCTGTGTATGCAGACACATAGGCATAGCCCTTCAAGCCAGCTGTACTGGCAATGTTGACAATTCGGGCTGCCTTGCCACTGGCGCCTGCAGCCAGCAAATCTGGCAATGCTGCCTGGATGCACAAATAGCTGCCTGTTAGGTTGACATTGAGCATGTGCTGCCACAAGCCCAAATCTGTTTTGGCAAAAGCTTGACTCTGTGCTTGCCCCGCATTGTTCACCAACACTTCTACAGGACCCAGCGCCGCATGGTTAGACTGCCAAGCAGCGGCGACCGATTGCGCGTCGCTCACATCCATGACACTGCAGTGCACCTTCACATCGGGACACAGGCTTTGCAGATGCGCTGCTTGTGCTTGCAGCGTTTTGATGTCTCGACCAGACAAACTTAATGCGGCTCCTTGGCGCGCAAATGCCAAAGCCACGGCAGCACCAATGCCCCGGCCTGCGCCAGTGACCCAGACATGCCTCATCAGTTTTCCCCCTTGGCTGCGGCAGGTGTTGCACTGCTAGCGACCATTGCAGCGGCGCGTTCAAAATTGGTTTCCATTTGTCGCTTGCCAGACACATAAGCCTGGTGCCATGTCAAATCGGTGTAGCCAATGCGTGCTGCTTCTTGCATGGTCCAGGAGGGGTTGGCTAAGTGTGGCCGCGCCACTGCGCACAAGTCGGCACGACCCGCCGCAATGATGCTGTTGACATGGTCTGCTTCCGAAATGGCCCCAACGGCAATGGTGCGCACACCCGCTTCGTTGCGAATGCGATCGGCAAAGGGGGTTTGAAACATGCGGCCATACACCGGCTTTTCGCGCTTGTCCACTTGGCCTGACGAGCAGTCAACAAAATCAACACCCGCTGCTTTGAAGTGTTTGGCAATTTCGATGGCGTCATCGATGGTGATGCCTCCTTCTACCCAATCGTGCGCTGAAATACGCACCGACATCGGCTTGTCTTGCGGCCATACTTTGCGCAGCGCCACAAAAACGGCCAAAGGAAAACGCAGTCGATTTTCCAAGCTCCCCCCAAATTCATCGGTACGCTGATTGGTCAGTGGGGAAATAAAACCAGACAGCAAATAGCCGTGCGCGCAGTGCAACTCCAACCAATCAAACCCAGCTTTGGCGCCGCGCTCCGCAGCAGAAACAAATGCTGCCAACATTGCGTCCATGTCAGCACGCGTCATTTGGTGCGGCACTTGGCTCACACCTTGCATATAGGGCAAAGCCGATGGTGCCATCAAAGGCCAGTTGCTGCCATCTCGGGCCACATCGCTCAAAGGCATGTCAATGCCATCCCATGCGCGGCGCGTAGAGCCCTTGCGACCGGCATGACCTAACTGCAAGGCCATCTTGGCATCAGACTGGGCGTGCACCAAACTCACAATGCGCGCCCATGCAGTTTGCTGTTCGTCATTCCACAAACCTGGGCAGCCGGGTGTGATGCGGCCTTCGGGTGTCACGCAAGTCATTTCTGTGAACACAATGGCGGCACCGCCCAAAGCGCGCGCGCCGTAATGCATCAAATGAAAATCGCCAGGCACACCGTCTACAGCCGAATAGGTGGCCATGGGCGACACCATCACGCGGTTTTTCAAAGTGATGCTGCGCGCCTGCAATGGCAAAAACATGGGCGGCGTTGACTTAGCGCGCGAGCTGTCGTCAAAGCTTGCCAGCGAGGCCATGAAACGTTCGTAAGCTGCTACAAACTCAGCATCGCGCAGTCGCAAGTTTTCATGCGAAATGCGTTGGCTGCGAGTGAGCAATGAATACGCAAATTGCTGCGGCGGCAAATTGACATAGCGCGCCACATTCTCAAACCATTCGGTGGAATTGCGCGCTGCATTTTGAATCTTCAAGACCTCAATCGAGCGCGTCGCTTGGTAGGCGGTCATGACTTCTGCCATGCCCTTCACACCATGTCCAACCCGTTCGAAGGTATCGGCCAACTCAATGGCATCTTCAAGCGCCAGCTTGGTGCCAGAGCCAATGGAAAAGTGTGCCGTGTGTGCAGCATCCCCCATCAAAACATAAGGCACAGAGCGGCCATCGGAGGTGGTGTCCCAGTGCACCCACTGATCGCAAATGACACGTGGAAATTTGATCCAATGCGCCGAGCCACGCAGGTGCTTGGCATTGGTCATGAGGGGGTTGCCGTCCAAGTATTTGGCAAACAACTTTTCACAAAATGCCACCGACTCTTCTTGCGACATGTCCTCAAACCCTGCTGCCTTCCAAACAGGTTCTGGCGTTTCCACAATGAAGGTGGAGGTGTCGCCATCAAATTGATAGGCATGTGCTTGAAACCAGCCGTGTTCGGTTTCCTCAATGGCAAACGTGAACGCATCAAACAACTTGCGCGTGCCTAGCCAGACAAAGCGGCAGTGGCGCTCATCGATGTCTGGTTTATAGGTATTTTCAAAACGTGTGCGAACCTTCGAATTGATGCCATCGCACGCAATGACCAAGTCGGCTTGGTACTGCGCAGCCACGTCAGCGTTGGCGTCGACTTCTGCTTCAAACACCAACTCAACGCCCAAAGCTTCGCATCTTTTTTGCAAAATATTGAGCAAGCGCTTGCGACCAATGCCACAAAATCCGTGGCCTCCTGAGCGCATGGTTTCGCCCTTGAAATGAACGGCAATGTCATCCCAGTGGTTGAAAGCGCCCAAGATCTCTGATGCTGTGATGGGGTCGGCCACTTGCAGCCTCGACATGGTGGCGTCTGAGAAAACCACCCCCCAGCCAAAGGTGTCGTAGGGCTTGTTGCGCTCCAACACCTTGATGTGGTGTTCGGGGTGCCGCAACTTCATGAGCAACCCAAAATACAAGCCCGCGGGCCCGCCGCCTAAGCACACTATGTTCATGATGTGGTTCCTTGTTTCGAGCCCGACCCGCAAATTGTTTCGACTTCAATAGTTGAAGCTTGAAATGATTATGGGCAATCTGAGGAAGCGGGTCAAGGGCCAAAAAAAAGCAGCTTGAAAAAGCTGCTTAGGAGGGTTTTATTGGTTCATGACCGTGATGCTGATCCGCCTGTTGCGCGGGTCTTTGGGGTCCTTGGCGTTGTAGGGCGCCGTATCGGCCACGCCTTCAATCTTGGCAAATCGATTGCCCGGAATGCCTTTTTTCTCAATGATCTTGCGAGTTTCCTCGGCACGCTCTGCCGACAAGGACCAGTTGTTGCGGTCATCGGTGTTGGCAAACTGCACGCTGTCGGTGTGGCCCCGAATGGCCACTTTGTTGGGCAAGGCCGCCAGTGTTTTGGACACCTCTGCAATCAAGGCCTGGGCTCTGGGTGTCATGGTGGTGGTACCCAAGCCAAACATGGCGAAGTCGGCTTTGTCGATGATCTCGATGCGCAAGCCATCGTTGTCGCGGGCAAATGAAACTTGATCTTTGAGTTTGTCCAGCCTTGGATTCTTCGCCATGGCCTCTTTGATCTCTTTTTCCAACTTCTCAAAGTTGGCGGCGTCTGCAGCAGCAGCTGCGGCTGCTGCGGCGGCGGCGGCAGACTTTTTGCCTGGATCGCCATCTTGCCCAGACTCTTTGCTGTCTGCGCCATTGGGCGAAGGATCGTTTTCTGTGGGGCCACCTTGCGAACGCGGTGTAACCATGTTCAAAGCACTGGTTTGCTTGGCAGAAAAAGGAAAACCATCAGGGTCAATGACTGAGCGACCGCCCAACATGCCGTCGGAGCCCGCCAACTTACCCATGGTCACATTGCTGTGCGAAGTGGGCTTGAAATAGTCGGCAATGCTTTTGCGTTGGTCGGCATTGGAGGCACCCAAAAGCCACATCAACAAGAAGAAGGCCATCATGGCGGTCATCATGTCGGCCAGCGCAATTTTCCAAGCACCACCGTGAGCACCGCCGTGCCCATCGTCCATGATTTTTTTAATGGTGATGCTAGGCGCAACCACCACAGGCGCATCAACAGCAGCCTCTTCTGGAATAAGCGGCGCAGCCTCAGCCGCGTCCTCTGCGGCAGCATCAGACACTGGCGCTTCAGCCACAAGGGCT
>CANKOT010000047.1 GCA_947484245.1 Comamonadaceae bacterium | reverse complement strand
TCTTTGTAAAAGAAACCATCGCAGGTGGCGCAGCCCGAAACGCCGCGGCCCATGAAAGCCGTTTCAGAGTCAATGCCAAGGTATTTGGCGGATGCGCCCGTTGCAATGATCAAGGCATCGCAGGTGTAAACACCGCTGTCACCCGTCAAAGTAAAGGGGCGCTTGCTGAAGTCGACCTTGTTGATGTGGTCAAACACAATTTGCGTATTAAAGCGCTCAGCGTGCTCCAAAAAGCGTTGCATCAAGTCGGGGCCTTGCACGCCGTGGACGTCGGCGGGCCAATTGTCCACCTCCGTGGTAGTCATGAGTTGGCCGCCTTGGGCAATGCCAGTGATTAGCAAAGGCTTGAGGTTGGCGCGGGCCGCATACACAGCGGCGGTGTAGCCGGCAGGCCCTGAGCCTAGGATCAAAACTTGGGCATGTTGAGTGGGAATGAGATTGGACATATTGTGGAAACCTGCTGAATTCGGGAAAACGCTAAACAGCCATTGTAAGAAGCTTGTGAAACGTGTGTTTAAGGAGGTCTATCGGGTAAGCTTCAGGGGTAGACCATGACGTACTCACTTCGCACCCTCACCAACCCAACCGGTGGCCCTGAATCAGACTCCAACAGCGAGTTAAAAGGGGGCATTGGGTTGATGCGCTTTACCCAAGAAATTGTTCTTTTCTTGGGGGCTGCTGCCTTGTTGTTGCTGGTCTTGTCGATGTTCAGTTTCAGCCCCAAAGACGCGTCTTGGTCGGGTTCTGGCTTGGGTGGCCCTGTACGCAACTGGATGGGTCTGGTGGGCGCTTGGTTGGCCGACGGCATGTACTTTTGCTTTGGCTACTCAGCGTGGTGGTTGGTGGCCATTCTGGGTCGTTTTTGGCTCAATGCGTGGGCAAATTGGTTGCGCACTAACGAGTCCGCTCAAAGCGCTTCCTTCAGAGAATCAGAGTCCAATTGGAAAACCCGACTGATATTTTGGGTAGGCTTGATGGTGCTTATGTCATCTAGCAGTGCCCTTGAATGGGCGCGGCTGACTCGCTGGGACGCCATCTTACCCGGTACCAGTGGTGGTGCATTGGGTTATGCCGTTGGGAATTTTTCTTTGAAGTGGTTGGGTTTCAATGGCTCAAGCCTGATTGAAATTGTGTGTGTTGCTCTCGGAATGGGCTGGGCCTTTGGTTTTTCTTGGGGGCAACTATGTGAATCATTGGGCGCCAAGATCGATGGCTTGATGCAATCTCGTCAGGTCAAGCGCGAGATGGAAGAAGACTTGGCCATGGGCCAACAAGCACTGCGCGAGCGCGAACAACTCCAATCTAAATTGCCTGTTGAGCCTCAACTGCATCCCTTCGGAAATGAATTTGAAGAGAAGCCTTTGTTTGCAGCGGCTGGCGTGTCTGCGCCCGTATTTGCTGAACCTGTTGCGCCCATGATCATTGAGCCTACCGTGACAGCAGTGCCGCGCAGTGAACGTGTGGTCAAAGAGCGCCAGAAACCCTTGTTCAATGAGTTGCCAGATAGCAAATTGCCTCAAGTCGATTTGCTTGACAGCCTAACCCTGCGTCAAGAGGGCGTTGCACCCGAAACGCTGGAAATGACCAGCCGCATGATTGAAAAACGTCTGAAAGATTTTGGCGTTGAAGTGCGCGTGGTGGCCGCTGCACCTGGCCCTGTCATTACCCGTTATGAAATTGAACCTGCCACGGGCGTGAAGGGCTCGCAAGTAGTCAACTTGGCCAAAGACTTGGCAAGATCGCTCAGTCTCATTTCCATTCGGGTGGTGGAAACCATTCCTGGCAAAAACTACATGGCTTTGGAACTGCCCAATGCCAAACGCCAGTCCATCAAGCTGAGCGAAATTCTGGGCTCGCAGGTTTACAACGAAGCCAAGTCCATGCTCACCATGGGCCTTGGCAAAGACATTGTGGGCAACCCTGTGGTGGCCGATTTGGCCAAGATGCCTCACGTGTTGGTGGCAGGTACCACGGGTTCAGGCAAATCGGTGGGTATCAACGCCATGATTTTGTCTTTGCTTTACAAAGCCGAAGCGCGTGATGTGCGCTTGCTCATGATTGACCCCAAGATGTTGGAGATGTCGGTCTATGAAGGCATTCCACACTTGCTGGCGCCAGTCGTCACCGACATGCGACAAGCTGCACACGGCCTTAACTGGTGTGTGGGCGAAATGGAGCGCCGTTACAAGTTGATGAGCAAAATGGGCGTTCGCAATTTGGCGGGCTACAACACCAAAATAGACGATGCCACTGAGCGCGAAGAGTTCATCTTGAATCCCTTCAGCCTCACCCCCGACGATCCCGAGCCACTTAAGCGCTTGCCGCACATCGTGGTGGTGATCGATGAGTTGGCCGACTTGATGATGGTGGTGGGCAAAAAGATTGAAGAGCTCATTGCGCGCTTGGCGCAAAAGGCGCGTGCCGCTGGCATTCACTTGATCCTAGCCACCCAGCGTCCCAGCGTGGACGTGATCACCGGCTTGATCAAGGCCAATATTCCAACACGAATTGCATTCCAAGTTTCAAGCAAGATTGACAGCCGAACCATCCTTGACCAAATGGGTGCTGAAGCTTTATTGGGTATGGGCGATATGCTCTACATGCCCTCAGGCACAGGCTACCCTATTCGAGTGCATGGCGCCTTCGTGAGCGACGAAGAAGTTCACCGAGTGGTCAGTTATTTGAAAACTCAAGGTGCGCCAGATTACATTGAAGGCGTGCTTGAAGGGGGTACCACCGATGGCGAAGACACAGGCTACGGCGACAGCAGTGATGCAGAAAAAGATCCCATGTACGATCAAGCTGTCGAGGTGGTTTTGAAAAATCGCAAGGCCAGTATTTCTTTGGTGCAGCGCCATTTGAAGATTGGCTACAACCGAGCTGCACGTTTGGTTGAAGAGATGGAAAAGGCAGGATTGGTCAGCGCCATGAGCAGCAGCGGCCAGCGCGAAATTTTGGTGCCTGCGCGCACCGAATAAGCTTTCCAATATCCATTGCATTTGCAAAATGAAACTCAAGTTTCAATTTCTTTGGATTCTCTTGGCATGGCTGGGACTTGCGCCTTTTGCATTCGCACAATCAAGCGCTGATGCCTTAGAGTCGTTGCGACAATTTCTTCAACTCTCCAACAGTGGGCGTGCTCAATTCACGCAGGTGGTGACGTCGCCTGCCAAAGTCGATCAAGCACCGCGTCGAAAGACTTCCTCAGGCACGTTTGAGTTTCAAAAGCCTCAGCAGTTTCGCTTTGCTTATCAAAAACCATTTGTCCAAACCATGGTCTCGGATGGTCAATCGCTTTGGCTTTATGACGCCGACTTGAACCAAGTCACCGTGCGCAAGCAAAGTCAGTTGCTTGGCCAGACGCCTGCTGCTTTGATTGCATCTTCTGGCGATTTGAAAGCGCTCCAGGCCGAATTCCATTTGACTGCAGAGCTTGACTCAGAAGGCTTGCAGTGGGTCAAAGCGACGCCCAAGCAAGCAGACGGGGCCATTCAAATGATCCGTGTAGGTTTGAAAGCTGCGCAAGCTTCAAACCAAAACATACCAGCTTTGTCAGCCTTGGAAATTGTGGATGGCCTGGGCCAAACGTCCCGCTTGCACTTTCAGAATTTTGAAGCCAACGTGAAATTGGCAGCTGAAACTTTCCAATTCAAAGTGCCTGCAGGTGCACAGGTCATTCGGCCATGAGCGCCAGTGTTCATTTGAAGCAACCCCTAGCAGAGCGATTGCGACCACGCCACTTGGGTGAAGTGATTGGCCAGCAACATCTCATTGGTGAGGGCTTGGCGCTCAGATTGGCATTTGAGTCTGGATTGCCGCACAGTTGTATTTTGTGGGGCCCGCCAGGGGTTGGTAAAACAACCATTGCACGGCTCATGGCCGATGCATTTGACGCGCAATTCATCAGCATCAGTGCAGTGCTGGGCGGCGTGAAAGACATTCGAGAAGCGGTTGAAAAAGCAGAAGCGGCTTTAAATGGTTTGCAACCTCAAAGAACCATTGTGTTTGTCGATGAGGTGCATCGCTTTAACAAAAGTCAACAAGACGCATTTTTGCCGCATGTTGAAAGTGGCTTGTTCACTTTCATTGGTGCCACCACCGAGAACCCTTCCTTTGAGGTGAACTCAGCCTTGCTTTCTAGGGCGGCTGTTTATGTTCTGCAAGCGCTCAATGAGAATGACTTGAAACAAATTGTGCAGCGTGCACAAGCCATCGGCGCGATGCCTCAGTTGGAAGCCGAAGCAGAGAATCGGCTCATTGCGTATGCCGATGGCGATGCCCGACGCTTGCTCAATACGCTTGAAACCTTGTCGGTAGCCGCTCAACGTGAGAAGCTCGCAGAGATCTCAGATGCCTGGCTCTTGAAGGTGTTGGGTGAACGCATGCGTCGCTACGACAAAGGCGGCGAGCAGTTCTATGACTCCATCAGTGCGCTGCACAAATCGGTCAGGGGCTCAGACCCTGATGCCGCTTTGTACTGGTTCACGCGCATGTTGGACGGCGGTGCCGATCCTCGGTACATGGCCCGGCGCTTGATTCGCATGGCGGCCGAAGACATTGGCTTGGCCGATCCCCGCGCGCTGCGTTTGGCATTGGATGCGGCAGAGGTTTATGAACGCTTGGGCAGTCCGGAAGGTGAGTTGGCTTTGGCAGAGTGCGTCATTTATTTGGCTGTAGCGGCCAAATCCAATGCGGTCTACAAAGCTTTCAAAGAAGCCAAAGCATTGATCAAGAAAGAGGGCACACGCCCTGTGCCCATGCACTTGCGCAATGCACCGACTCAACTCATGAAGACCTTGGATTACGGCAAAGACTATCGCTACGCCCATGACGAAGAGGGTGGTTTTGCAGCAGGCGAAAATTATTTGCCTGAGGGCATGCCAGCGCCAGGTTTTTATCGCCCCGTCAATCGAGGTTTAGAGCTGAAAATTGCAGAAAAAATGGCAAGCTTGCACGCATTGAATCAATCAAAAGCAGCCAACAAATAGGGCAAGCCTTGCGTCAGTCGACTTTCGCACCACTGGCTTTCACCACGGGCTCGTACTTTGTCAGTTCCCGTTTCATTAATGCGGCAAACTGATCGGGTGTGCTGCTGACAGGCTCGGCCATCATCATGCCAAAACGGGCTTTGGTTTCGGGTGCTGCAAGCGCTGCTGCAAATGCCTGATGCAAGCGTGCCACCATGGCCGGCGGTGTATTGGCAGGCGCAACCAGTCCCCACCACGTGTCCACTTCAAAACCTTTGAGCGTTTCAGCCATGGTTGGGATGTCGGGCAAAGCACTGGCCCGTTGTGCGGTTGTCACTGCCAGCGCCTTGAGTTTGCCTGCTTTGATATTTGGCGCAGCAGTGGCCAAGTTGTCGAAGTTGAAATCGACTTGGCCTGACAACAAAGCAAGCTGAGCAGGGTTTCCACCGTTAAAGGGAATGTGAACTGCATAGAGACCCGCATCGCGCTTGAACATTTCTGCTGCCAAATGACCTGCGCTGCCATTGCCGCCCGAACCAATATTGAGCTTGCCTGGGTTGGCTTTGCCATAGGCAATCAAGTCGCTCAAAGTGTTGATTTTCAAACGCTGCGCCGTATCGGCGTTCATGACCAATACATTGGGCACCCGAACCATTTGGGTGATGGGTGCGAAATCTGTGGCCGCATTAAAGGGTATCTTGCTAAAGAGCCAAGGATTGATGGCATGCGTTGCCACCGCGGCAATGCCAATGGTGTAACCATCGGCAGGCGCTTTGGCCACAATGTCGACACCCAAGTTGCCACCGGCACCTGGTTTGTTGTCGATGATGACAACGCCTAAGCTGTCTTTCACGCGCTCTGCCAACGCGCGGGCCGTGACATCAATGGGGCCGCCAGGCGCGTAGGGCACTACCAAGCGAATGGGCTTGTCTAAGGGCTGTGCCTGGGCGGCGTGGATGCTTGAGAAGGTCAGCATGGCGATGGCAGCATGCAGCCATGCTCGCTTAGTGAAGAAATAGAGACTGCGCATCAGTTTGACTCCTTGGCCTTATCGGCTTCTGTGGTGAATGAATCGGCAAAGAAAGCGTCTTCTGGTAGGCCGGCCTGACCCAAGTAGTCTGCGCGTGCAGAGTCCACCACAATGGGTGCGCCGCAAGCATAGACCTGAAAGGCGTTGAGCTTGGGGTGATCTTGCAAGACGGCCTGATGGACAAACCCCGTTCTGCCTGTCCATGTATCCTCTGGCAAAGCGTCAGATACGACGGGTACGTAGCTGAGATTGGGCATTCTTTTGACTTGCGCTTCAACCCAATCGCTCATGTACAAATCGTCAGGCCGGCGACCGCCCCAATACAAGGTGGCAGGTCTGGTGATGCCTTTGTGTTGCATGTGTTCAATCAGTGCTTTGATGGGTGCAAAACCTGTACCGGATGCCAACAAGATGATGGGCGCTTGGGAGTCTTCACGCAAATAGAAGCTGCCGTAAGGACCTTCTATGCGCAAGATGTCTTTTTCCTTCATGGTGCTGAACACCACATCGGTGAACTTGCCGCCAGGCATGTGGCGAATGTGCAATTCCACTTTGGGTGCAGCGAGATCTAGCGTGTGAGGCGCGTTGGCCATGCTGTAGCTGCGGCGCGATCCATCGCGCAATAAAAACTCGACATACTGGCCTGCATGAAACTGCATCACATCGGTGGCCGGCAGTTGCATGATGATGGACATGACATCGTGTGATTTCTTTTCTAAGCTCACCACGCGCACTGGCATTTTTTTGATGGGAAAACTGCCAGCTTCTGTCACTTGGCGAGACTCCAGCACCAAATCGCTTTGGGCTTTTGAGCAGCAAGTCAAAATTAGGCCTGCGGCTTCTTCTTCAGCGCTTAGCGCTTTGGTTTGATGTTCGCCATGCACCACGGTGCCAGAAATCTTTTTGCATTTGCATGAACCGCAAGCGCCGTCTTTGCAGCCGTAGGGCAGGCCAATGCCTTGCCGTATGCCTGCGGCCAGCAAAGTTTCGCTGCTATCAGCACTGAAAGTACGGCCACTTGGCTCTACGGTAATTTGGAAGCTCATGTTTTAGTTATCCTAGGGGGGTCTTAATTTCACGACACCCCGATTTTGCCTTCAAACCAAACCCCTTTAGGCGCTTTGCCCGCCCGCTTTCGAAAAGAGCGTGTTCTGATCATCGGATGTGGTGATGTGGGTCAACGCGCAGCCAAGCAGTTGGTGGGGCGAACCAGGGTCGTGGCCTTCACTTCTAGCCCTGAAAAAGCAAGCGGATTAAGGGCTCAAGGCATCACGCCGATTCTGGGTAATTTGGACAATCCAAGCTCTTTGCAGCGATTGTCGGGATGGGCGACGCGGGTACTTCATTTAGCGCCTCCTCCCTCAGACCGCGTGGGCGAATGGTCCACAGACTCGCGCACCTTGAATTTGGTGCGCGCACTCAAGAAGAGGTCATTGCCCCGAGCGCTAGTTTATGGCTCCACCAGCGGTGTCTATGGCGATTGCCAAGGCGAGTGGGTTTCTGAATCTCGGCCTGTCAAGCCGCACACCCCAAGAGCGGTCAGGCGGGTTGATGCTGAAAACTCGGTTCGTTTTTTGGGTCGAACTGGTGTTCGCAGCAGTATTTTGAGAATCCCTGGCATCTACGCCCCCAACCGCCCTAATGGCACGCCAAGAGAAAGACTGCTCAAGGGAACGCCCGTTCTTTTGAGCGCAGACGATGTGTACACCAACCACATCCATTCGGATGATCTGGGCCGAGCTTGTGTGGCAGCGCTATGGCGAGGCAAAGCTCAGCGTGTCGTTCATGTGAGCGATGACAGTCAAATGAAAATGGGGGACTATTTTGATCTGGCTGCGGACATCATGGGGTTGAAACGACCACCGCGTGCGCCCCGAAGCCAAGCCCAAGAAACACTGCCCTTGATGCTACTGAGCTTCATGAGTGAATCTAGACGCCTGACCAACTCTCGCCTTAAAAAAGAGCTAAGGGTGCAATTGCACTACCCAACCATCAAGCAGGGATTGCAGCAGGGCCTTTGTAAAACTTCAGCAGACACATGAAAATTTCTGCATGAAGATTGTTCATTTTTTGGGCTGTGAAGGGCCTGAAAAATGAATGCCTTTTTTCTCTAGGTAATCAAGGATGGCTTTCATCAAGTAAGCGCTAAGCAAAGCGCCATTCAGATCGCCTAAAAACATCCAAAATACTTTAGTCACCTCAAATGCTTGAGATTCTTCAATCAGAACCCAGGTGATATGGTGAATGACAGAATTAGAAATGCAATAGAGAAGTGTCAGGCCCGCTAAGTCGTGCAGGGAGGTGATTTCTGGCTGTCGTTTCAAATAAATTCTGAAACACAGCACTGCAATCAAGGGGCCAGCGCTAGAGCAGGCAATGTTAAGCAAACTCAAACTTAGGGGGTGGTTGAACTGGGTCGTCAGCAACAAGCCACCCAAAATGGTGGTGACCGTGCCATAGGCAGGGCCCAAAACCAGCAAATTGAACAGGCGCAAAAACGCAGGGAGATAGATCAACGAAATTTGATCGTTGATGGTGGCAAATTCAAACAACCAACCGTTCAGCAAGTGTGTTGCAGGATACAACACAGCAAGTAGCAAAATTAAAGGAATGAGCATTTCGCAAAATAGTTTAATCGATTTGTTGCAAATCAATGGTGCCCGAGGCCGGAATCGAACCGGCACGCCTTGCGGCGGGGGATTTTGAGTCCCCTGCGTCTACCAATTTCACCACCCGGGCGGATTGCGAAGACAGCGATTATGACATATTTTTTTTGGCTTTTTTGAAATCAAACTCAGTTCAAGCCAAGTTGCTAAACACTGCCAAAAGCAAGATTGTCCCCACTAAAAACAAAATCAATATCAGGCTTGTTTTGTCCTTGGATTTGGATGGATCTGGCGCACCTTCACCTGCTCGAGGTGGTGCAGGGAGTCGCAATTTGGACTTCATTTGACGAATCGCTGACTGAATCACAACTTGAAACATGGCAACTCCTTTTCTCAAATTATTTAGTCACTCTTACACCATACTCCATGTTCCCCTAAGTTTTATGGATTTGGCTACGATCACCGTATGAGTTCCTTGGAATTAACCCTGCTTTACTTGCTAGCCGCTGTGCTGGGGGTTGTGGGGTGCCGATTCCTCAAGTTGCCTCCCATGCTGGGTTACTTGGTGGTGGGCGTTGTGATTGGCCCGAATGCTTTGGCACTGGCACAAAACTCCGAGGGCGTTCGCCACTTGGCTGAGTTTGGCGTTGTCTTTTTGATGTTTGTCATTGGCCTCGAATTCAATTTACCCAAGTTGAGGGCCATGCAGCGGTATGTGTTTGGTTTGGGTTTCTGGCAAGTGACCTTGACGGTGGTCATTGTCACTACTTTTTCCTTTTTTCTCAGCGTCATGGCGCCAACCCTTTGGGGTATGAGCTGGCAAACCGCATTAACGCTGGCAGGTGCTTTGTCCATGAGCAGTACGGCCATTGTGATCAAGCTCATGGCCGATCGCTTGGAGCTAGATTCAGAGCATGGGAAGCGGGTGCTGGGCGTCTTGCTGTTTCAGGATTTGGCTGTGGTTCCTTTTTTTGGTCATGATCCCAGCCCTCAATGCACCACCTGAACAACTCATGACCGCCTTGGGTCTGGCAGTGATCAAGGCCACCGTGCTCATCACATTGCTTCTCACAGGAGGCCAACGCCTGATGCGTTGGTGGTTGTTGTTGGTGGCACGCAGGCAGACCGAAGAGTTGTTTGTATTGAATGTTTTGTTGGTCACATTGGGACTGGCATGGCTCACTGAGATTGCAGGATTGAGTTTGGCCCTAGGGGCCTTCGTGGCAGGCATGCTCATTTCTGAAACAGAATTCAAACACCGCGTTGAGTTGGACATCAAGCCCTTTCACGATATCTTGTTGGGACTCTTCTTCATCACGATTGGCATGATGCTTGACTGGCGAATCATTTGGGATCGCTGGGCGTTCGTGTTGTTCTTGGTCAGCGTGCCTGTTGTGATGAAGTTCGTCTTGGTTGCAGCTATCGCTAGACTAGGGGGGCAAGCGAGGGCGTTTCACTTCGAACGGGTCTTTATTTGGCCCAGGCAGGCGAGTTTGGTTTTGTTTTACTGACGCTTGGTAACCAACACAACTTGATCCCTGCCGATTGGCTCAACCCGGTGCTGGCCAGCATGGTGCTGTCTATGGTTGCCACGCCATTCATCATCATGCGGGCTAACCAGTGGGTGATGAAATGGTCTTCCAGCGACTGGTTAGAGCATTCCCTTGAAATGACTCAATTGGCGCAAAAAAGCATCAATACAGAAAAGCACATCATCATTTGTGGCTACGGACGGTGTGGTCAAAATCTGGCCAAGCTATTGAAAACACAGCAGGTGGCCTACATCGCTTTAGATTTAGATCCAGACCGTGTCAATCGAGCCCTGGCCCAAGGCGATCAAGTCGCTTATGGCGATTCAGCCAAATTGGAGTCCCTCATGTCTGCTGGCTTGGAGAGGGCCAGTGCTGTGGTTGTGACTTATTTAGACAGCGCCTCTGCCTTGAGAGTTTTAGCCTTGGCCAAGGAACATGCCCCCCATGTGCCTGTGGTGGTCAGAACCAAAGATGACCAAGACTTGGCCAAGTTTCAAACTGCAGGTGCCTCAGAGGTGGTGCCTGAAACCATTGAGGGCTCTTTGATGTTGGCCACCCATGCTTTGGCATTGGTGGGCGTGCCCATGAAGCGTGTCATTCGCATGGTTCAAGTTCAGCGAAGTCAGCGCTATGAGTTGTTGCGAGAGGTTGATCCTGGCGATGAAGTCGAAGACAAATCAGCAGACCTCAGACATTGACCTGAGTCATTCTCAATCTCAAGGATTGCATGCGTCACAATTTTTGGCTGGCGCACCCTTGATCATTTCGGTCAGTCCGTAACTGGGCAACTGACATTGTGGGCAATTTGACAGCTACAAAGCTGAGAGCTTCTCGGTTGTGTGCAGGATAGAGTGCATTCTGCTGCGGTTCATGTGAGCTCGGTGGCCATTTGCGCTTTTTTCAAGGCAGCCTGAACTTGGGTCAGTGTTCTGGGGGATTTGTCTCTTCTTTAACTTGGAACCAATGAGATGACGCTGACCAAATGGACAAGTGCTGAACCCAAGGCCAACACCAGTGCCACCCATACGCGGGGCCTTATGGCAAGGCCGAGAACCACTTGGGATGGAAATGAAAAAGTAGTGGATGTGGCTGCCGTTTTCAAAATGTGCACTTGCTTCACAGAATGATCCAAGGCCAGTAGCATCATGTCTCGGCGGCTTCTGTAGCGCATGCTGCCGGCAACGTGCCATCCGGGGTCAGGGGGTGTGTTCCAAGAGTCAATGTAGCCACCCACCTTGCGCATCACCAAGACAGGATGCCCCCCATGCCTGACCAAAACTTTGACAAAACTGTTGCCATACTCTCGCAGCAGGTCGATGCCTTTGGTGGGTTTGCCAGTGTGGGGGTGCGCAAGCTCTCCAGTGTGAACACGAACCAAATTGACCATGACAAATTCTTTCCCATCGTCTGCTTGCAGAAAAGCTCTTAAATCTTTCGGATCGCTGTACTCGCTCATTTTGAGATCGCTGACCTGATTCATGAAATCGGTCACTTCTTGGGGGCTCAGTGGGCCTTTCCAATTGTCGTACCAAAGGCGAAAAACAACATACAGGCCTAAGGCTAGAACCCAAATCCACCATGCGCCTATCAACATTGAGTTCTCCTAAAAATTGATGAATGTCTGTTGCCATGACAAGGTTAGCTTGTTCGAAGCATAATCCTTTCGAGCACCAAAAAGCGTGCATTTTCAGTCTCTTGCTTAGACTTGGCTTGGTAAATAGAAAAAATGAATTATTTAACCCTTGAAGATGCCATTGGCAATACGCCCTTGATCAGGTTGCAGCGAATGTCTGCGGAAATGACGCGCCCCAAAGGCAACGTTATTTTGGGAAAATTAGAGGGCAACAATCCTGCAGGATCGGTCAAAGACAGGCCCGCACTGTCCATGATCAAAAGGGCTGAAGAGCGAGGCGAAATCAAGCCTGGCGACACTCTGATTGAAGCCACATCGGGCAACACGGGCATTGCACTTGCCATGGGCGCGGCCATCAGGGGTTACCGAATGATTTTGATCATGCCGGAAGATTTGTCCATTGAGCGTGCGCAAACCATGAAGGCCTTTGGTGCCGAACTCATCTTGACGCCCAAAAGCGGGGGCATGGAATACGCCCGAGACCTGGCTGACAACATGGCGGCCCAAGGCAAGGGGCGCATCTTGGATCAGTTTTCCAATCTTGACAACCCACGCATTCATTACGAGACCACGGGCCCAGAAATCTGGTCGCAAACAGAAGGGCGTGTCACGCACTTTGTCAGCTCCATGGGCACCACTGGCACCATCACTGGCGTATCGCAGTTTCTGAAAGAAAAGAATCCCAAGATCCAAATTGTGGGCGCTCAACCTACTGAGGGTTCGCGCATTCCTGGCATTCGGAAGTGGCCGGAGGCATACTTGCCCAAGATCTACAACCCAGCCAATGTGGATGAGTTGATTTATGTTAGTCAAGATGACGCTGAAGACACTTGCCGTCAAATGGCACGCGAAGAGGGATTGTTTGCTGGCATTTCAGCAGCAGGCGCTTGCTGGGTTGCCCAGCAAGTTGCTGCTCGAGAAAAAAACGCCACCATCGTCTTCATTGTGTGTGATCGCGGCGATCGTTATCTTTCTACGGGAGTTTTTCCAGCATGATTGAATATCGCTTTTGTCCGTGTTGCGGTGCGTCGCTCTCTTGGTTGCCACAAATGGAGGATGGCGGAGAAAAACTTCGCCTGCGTTGTACCGAATGTGAATTTACACATTGGAACAACCCCACGCCTGTCTTGGCAGGCATCGTGCAGGTCGGCAATCAAATTTTGCTGGCGCGCAATGCGGCATGGGCAGGCCGGAAATTTGCACTCATCACGGGTTTCATGGAGGCTGGAGAAACCCCTGAAGAAGGCATCACCCGTGAAATCAAAGAAGAAACCAACTTGCAAGTCAGTGCGCTTAAATTGATTGGTGTCTACGACTTCCAGCGCATGAACCAAGTCATCATTGCTTACCACGCAGTCGCATCGGGCACGGTCAAGTTATCGCCCGAGCTGGCGGAATACCAAATGTTCAATTTTGATGAGTTGGTTTGTTGGCCTGCTGGCACGGGCTATGCACTGGGTGATTGGCTGCGCACAGAAGGCATTGAGCCTAAGTTCATGACTTGGGAAGAGCGCGATGCTCAGGGACGCGCCAGTTAATTGCCAACCCCCTCAATTTGGAGATGAAATGAGTTTGACTTTTGACATTGAATTGGACACGTGTGGTCTCAATTGCCCCTTGCCTATTTTGAAGGCCAAAAAATCTTTAATGACCATGCATTCAGGCCAGGTTCTCAAAGTCTTGTCCACTGATCCGGGCGCTCAAAGAGACTTTGCGGCTTTTGCCAAACAAACTGGCAATGATTTGGTACTTCAGGAAACGGATGGCGACAAGTTTTTGATTTGGATCAAAAGACGTTGAATCAAAGCTTCACCCCTCGAAGCTAGATGCAAAATTTTGCCGTTTCAAAGACTGAGCGTCTTCAAGTATTTCCTGAAAGACTCGCCTACTTGCGGGTGCTCTAAAGCCAATTCAACAGTGGCTTCTAAGAAACCCTCTTTGCTGCCACAGTCGTAGCGTTTGCCTTCGTATTCAAACGCGTACACAGCCTCGCGTGACTTCAATCTTGCAATGGCATCGGTCAGTTGAATTTCACCGCCTACGCCAGTGGGTTGATTTCTAATTTCATCAAAAATTCCTGGCGTGAGAATGTAGCGGCCCGCAACACCCATCCGTGATGGCGCTTTTTCAGGGCTTGGTTTTTCTACAATTTGTTCGACGCGAATGAGTTGCTTGCCCGCCGATTCACCCGCCACTATGCCATAGCGTTTGACGTGGTCTAAAGGGACTTCCTGAACGGCCAGAATAGAGCGGCCTTGTTGTTCGTAGGCTTTGACCATTTGTGTCAGAACGGAGGGACCACCTTTGAGACCCACCATCAGGTCGTCTGCAAGCAAGACGGCAAATGGCTCTTGCCCCACCATGGCCTCAGCGCACAGAACGGCGTGCCCTAAACCCAAAGAACGAGGTTGCCTGACGTAGGCACACACCATGTCATCGGGTTGAACCGATCGAACCAGGCGAAGAAGTTCTTCTTTGTGTGCACTCTCAAGTTCTGCTTCCAACTCGTATGCCGTGTCAAAGTGATCTTCAATGGCGCGCTTGCTGCGGCCCGTGACAAAAATCATGTGCCGAACGCCAGCAGAATAGGCCTCTTCTACGGCATATTGAATAAGCGGTTTGTCCACGACGGGCAACATTTCTTTGGGTGCTGCTTTGGTGGCTGGTAAAAACCGGGTGCCGAGCCCTGCGACGGGAAAAACGGCTTTTCTGATACTGGGTTTGGCGCTCATAGGAGATTTCTCGCAGAGTTCAATTCATTCTAGAAAATAACACAATTGCTAGGCTTTTGTGTGTCAGGATTTTTGTGGCTTTGCATCTAGTTGCGCCAATTGAGACTTCACTTTGCTAAGAGTAGCTTCAAAGTCAGCCACACGCTTTCGCTCTTGTTCAATGACGACGGGAGGCGCTTTGGCCACAAAGGCCTCGTTGCTGAGCTTGCCATGGGCCTTGCCAATTTCGCCTTCCAAGCGGGCCACTTCTTTGCTGAGCCTGATCTTTTCTGCGGCGACATCGACTTCCATGAACAAGCACAAACGTGCTTCGCCCACCACTGCTACGGGGGCAGCGGCCGAAGCTTTTGTCCAATCGGTCTCGTTGTCAAAGACCTTGACTTCATTTAGCTTGGCCAAGGCTTGTAGCACGGGTCCTGCTGTCTTCATGAACTCTGAATCACCCAACACATACAAAGGCAATTTGGTGGCAGGCGACACGCTCATCTCGCCGCGCAAATTGCGGCAAGCATCGACCAAGGTTTTGAGCTTGGCCACGTGGGCTTCGGCTTTTTCGTCAACTCGTTCAAGTTGTGCGACAGGGTAGGCAGCAATGCTGACGGACGGGCCAGCACGGCCAGCCACAGGCGCCACTTTTTGCCACAACTCTTCCGAGATGAAAGGTGTGATGGGGTGGACCAAACGCAAAATAGTTTCCAAGGTGCGAATGAGCGTGCGGCGTGTGGCGCGCTGTTGTGAGGCATCGCCTGTGTTGATTTGTACCTTGGCAATTTCTAAATACCAATCGCAGAACTCGTTCCAGACAAAGTCATAAATGACGTTGGCGACATTGTCCAAGCGGTACTCTGCAAAGCCTTTGGCGACGTCGGCTTCAACGCGTTGAATCTTGGAAGAAATCCAGCGATCAGCTTGACTGAAGGTCAAATAACCATGTGCAGGACCACCCACAGCGCATTCTGCTTTGGTGTGTTCCTTCAGGCCGCAATCTTGGCCTTCGCAGTTCATCAGCACAAAGCGTGTGGCGTTCCAAAGCTTGTTGCAAAAGTTGCGATAGCCTTCGCAGCGCTTGCTGTCAAAGTTGATGCTGCGGCCTAAGGAGGCCAAAGCAGCAAACGTGAAGCGCAACGCGTCAGCGCCGTAGGCGGGAATGCCTTCAGGAAATTCTTTTTGCGTGTTCTTGCGGACCTGCGGCGCAGTTTCGGGCTTGCGCAAACCTTGTGAACGTTTTTCAAGCAAAGGCTCTAAAGAAATGCCGTCGATCAGGTCCACAGGATCGAGCACATTGCCTTCTGACTTGCTCATCTTCTTGCCTTGGGCGTCGCGCACCAAGCCGTGGATGTAGACGTGTTTGAAAGGCACGCGACCCGTGAAATGCGTGGTCATCATGATCATTCTGGCAACCCAGAAGAAGATGATGTCGTAGCCTGTGACCAATACCGATGAAGGCAAGTACAAGTCGTAGTCTTGAGTTTTGTTGCTGCCTGAAGCGGGGACAGCCTCGGGCCAACCCATAGTGGAGAACGGCACCAACGCAGAGGAATACCAAGTGTCAAGGACGTCTTCATCGCGCTTGAGTTTTTTGCCGGGGCCTTTGGCATCGGCTTGCGCTTGCGCTTCAGCTTCTGACTTGGCCACATACACATGGCCTTCTTCGTCGTACCAAGCGGGAATTTGATGGCCCCACCAAAGTTGGCGAGAAATACACCAATCTTGAATGTTGTTCATCCACTGGTCGTACGTATTGACCCAGTTTTCGGGGACAAAATTCACTTGACCGGTGTGCACGGCATCAATGGCTTTTTGTGCAATGCTCTTGCCAGTGGAGTCTTGTGGGCTGACCTTGTTGACCGCCACGAACCACTGATCTGTGAGCATCGGTTCCACCACTTGGCCGGTACGGGCGCAAATGGGCAGCATCAGTTTGTGCGGCTTGATTTCGATCAGCAAGCCTTGTGCTTCCAAATCTTTGATCACGGCCTTGCGGGCTACAAAGCGGTCCATGCCTTGGT
>CANKOT010000046.1 GCA_947484245.1 Comamonadaceae bacterium | reverse complement strand
GCACCACTTGCTTTACAACCGCAACGCCATTTTCACGGGTGGCATTCGGCCGCATTACTACTGCTTGCCGGTGCTAAAAAGAGAAACACACCGTGTGGCTTTGCTCCATGCGGCCACTTCGGGCAATGTGCGCTTTTTCTTAGGCACTGACAGTGCGCCACACCCTGCTCATTTGAAAGAACACGCCTCTGGCTGTGCGGGTTGCTACACCGCACACGCCGCCATGGAAATGTATGCCGAGGCCTTTGACAGCGTGGGCAAGCTCGATCAACTGGAAGCCTTCGCCAGTTTCAATGGCGCCGACTTTTATGGCTTGCCCCGCAATCAGGGGCAAATCACTTTAAAGCGCGAATCTTGGACACCCCAAGAAAGTTATCCTTTTGGCGAGGCTGAACTCAAGCCGCTTCGTTCTGGCGAAGCCTTGCCATGGCGCATGGCCTAAGCAGCATCGATTGGCAAGCGCCTTGGCTCATGCCGTGGCGCGAGCAAGGTCAATGGGTTGCGCAGCATGTCCAGCAAGGCGCATCGGTTGAGCAAGCCTGCAATGCGGCATTGGCATTGCGCAAACGGCAGTTGAACATGCCTCAGCTGAACATGCCCCAGCTAAACATGCAGCACCCCAGCACTCAGGCCATTTGTGATGTCAAGTTTGTGCCGCAGTCAGCCTTGCCCGAAGGCCAAGCTTACGAGCAATTTATTTTTGACACCCAGAGCGTGCCCACGCGAGATGGCCTGCATGACTTTTTCAATGCGCTGTGTTGGCTTCAATTTCCCTTGGCCAAAAAACAACTCAACCATCTCCAAGCCACGGCCATTCAAGCGCAAGGGGTGGGCGCTGTGCGAGGGCCCGTGCGAGATGCTGTGACGGTGTTTGACGAAAACGCCACCTTGATTCAATTACCTGATGGCCTTTGGCGTACTTTGCAAGAACGACAGTGGCACACGGCATTCGTGACCCTGAAATCTAGCTGGCAAGACGTGCAGATGTGGGTCTTTGGCCATGCGGCATTGGAAAAATTGGTCAATCCTTACAAAGCCGTCACGGTTCATTTGTGGCGTGTGCCATCGAATTTGCCAAACTCTGAGTGGGATGCCTGGTTGGCGCAAGACCTGCAGCCCGAAAAGTTGGCGACCAAACCCTTTTTGCCGACTCCTGTTTTAGGCGTTCCTGGATGGTGGCCAGCCAATGAAAATCCTGATTTTTATGGGGATACAAGCGTATTTCGCCCACCGCGACAGGTTTAATTCCGTTCAATTTTGAGGAATTAAACAGGCGCACTTGATTTTGTGTGCGCCACCCCTAATATTCAGCCTGTGTGCTTGGCCTTCGCTGGGCAGTGAATCTGACTTTCTCATGAAACGCATTATTTTGTTTGTACTGACCAACTTGGCCGTGGTGCTGGTGTTGGGTGTTGTGGCCAATTTGCTTGGCGTTAACCGCTTCCTCACGTCCAATGGTTTGGATTTAACGGCCTTGCTGGGCTTTGCCCTGATCATGGGTTTTGGTGGCGCTTTCATCTCTTTGCTTATCAGCAAGCCTGTGGCCAAGTGGAGCTCGGGTGTTCAAGTCATTGCGCAGCCTAGCAATGCCGACGAAAAGTGGTTGGTCGACACGGTCAAAAAACTCGCCGACAAGTCGGGTATCGGCATGCCAGAGGTGGGTATCTTCGAAGGCGACCCCAACGCGTTTGCCACTGGCGCTTTCAAAAATTCTGCCTTGGTCGCCGTCTCCACGGGCTTGTTGCAAAACATGACCCACGAAGAAATTGAAGCTGTGTTGGCGCACGAAGTGGCCCACATTGCCAATGGCGACATGGTCACCATGGCCCTCATTCAAGGTGTGATGAACACCTTCGTGGTGTTCTTGTCCAGAGTGGTGGGTTATGTCGTCGACAGCTTCTTGCGCAAGAACGACGAAGAAAACACAGGCCCTGGCATGGGTTACTGGATCACCACCATCGTCTTGGACATTCTGTTGGGCTTTGCGGCCGCCATTGTGGTGGCCTGGTTCAGCCGCCAACGCGAGTTCCGTGCCGATGCCGGCGCTGCACAACTCATGGGCCGCAAGCAACCCATGATGAATGCATTGGCCCGATTGGGGGGCTTGCACACTGCCGAGTTGCCAAAGAGCATGGCGGCCATGGGCATTGCAGGTGGCATTGGGCAGTTGTTCTCAACGCACCCTCCCATTGAAGAGCGCATTGCGGCTTTGCAAAACAACTGAGCACCACTTCGCTGATTCAAAAACGGCCCTGTTTTATCACAGGGCCTTTTTTTTAGGGCTCTTTGCACACCTTGTTGCAAGGCTTTGGTAACCCGTGAGACTTTCGCTAATACAGCCGTCCTTTATAGTGCAGAGGTGCCCAGATTTGTTCCCACCTCACTGCAGCGATTTCTAACCCTCGTGCTTGTACAAAACGCTCGTCGTTTTGAACGTTTGCCAGCGCCTCTTCGGGGCATGGCCTGGATGACTCTCGGTGGTTTGACCTTCTCCTTGCTGAACACCATTGCCCGAGGTTTGTCCATGCAAATGGATCCTTTTGAGGCTCAATTTCTGCGCTATTTTTGTGGCTTGATCGTCATGTTGCCTTTGATGTGGTACCAAGGCTTGAGCGCCTATGTGCCAGTCAATGTGAAAGGGCAGTTTTGGCGCGGTGGCGTGCACACCATTGGCCTCATGTTGTGGTTTGTGGCGCTGCCCCAAATTCCATTGGCCGACATGACGGCCATTGGATTTTCAGGGCCTATCTTCATCATGCTGGGCGCGGCCTGGTTTTTGGGCGAACCCATGCGCAAAGACCGCTGGATTGCTGCCGGCATTGGCTTTGCAGGTGTGATGGTGGTGGTGGCCCCCAATTTGTCGGGCAGTGGTGGTTGGTACAACTTGGTGATGTTGGCATCTTCGCCTGTGTTTGCGGCGTCATTCCTCATTACCAAGCACCTCACCCGAACTGAAAAGCCAGGGGTGATTGTGATGTGGCAATCCATCACCGTCACTTTGTTCAGCTTGCCCTTGGCATTGCTGAATTGGCAAACGCCCACGCTTTGGCAGTGGAGTGGTTTCATGGTGGCAGGTTTGCTTGGCACCATTGGCCATTACAGCTTCACCAAAGCATTCAGTGTGGCCGATATCTCTGCCACCCAATCACTTCGCTTCTTGGACTTGGTCTGGGCGTCTCTTTTGGGTTGGTTGGTTTTCAGTGACATCCCCAGCAAATGGACTTGGCTTGGCGCTGCAGTCATTTTGGTGTCGACCATCTGGATTGCGCGGCGCGAGGGTCGCAGAAAAGAAGAGCCCGAAGCTCTGCCTTAGTTGGACGGATTGCTAATGCCACTGGCCACATGACCTGCCGGCACATGTTGGGCTGCCGATTCAATGTGACCTGTTTGGTCGTCAAAAAAGAAGTCGGGCTCAAACTCTTTGAGAAATTCGCCTTTGGGCAAACCGCCTAAAAACATGGCCTCGTCTACCTCAATGTTCCACTGCATCAAGGTGCGAATGGCACGCTCGTGAGCAGGCGCACTGCGCGCTGTGACCAACGCCGTTCTGACGCGCATGGCGGGCGTGCCCTCTTGCTGCAAACGGTGAAGCGCGGCCAGCAAAGGCTTGAAAGGCCCAGCCAGCAAAGGCTGCGAGGCTTTGGCGCGCTCATGCGCTTGAAATGCAGACAATCCCTCCGACTGAAAAACGCGTTCAGCTTCATCCGAAAACAAAACCGCATCGCCGTCAAATGCAATGCGCACTTCATGGGGGTGGGCTTCGGATGCGTGAGCGGAGTGAGGATAGACCTGTGCAGCAGGAACGCCAGCATCCAAGGCGGCGCGCACATCGGAGAGATGGGTCGACAAAAACAAATTGGCATTCAGGGGTTTTAAATACCGCCATGGAGATTGGCCACGTGTGAAACTGCCGCGTTGAATGGGCAGGCCATAGTGCTGTGCAGATCTGAACACGCGCATGCCCGAGACGGGGTCGTTGCGCGACAAAATGACAACTTCCACACGCTGCGTTTGCGCATCGTTGAAGGCCAAAAGTTTTTTCACCAAAGAAAAAGCAACGCCTCGCTTGGCGGGTTCTTCAAGTCGCTCCAGCTGAAGCTTCATGTAAGCCCGGTCATCGCTTTGTTCGAACACCAGGTTTTCTTCTTCAAAATCAAACAAGGCGCGCGACGAAATCGCCACCACCAACTGACCGTCTAGGCTGACTGGCATGGGAGGCTCCTTGTTAACGAACCCATTGGTTCAATTCCATGATGGGCATGAGCACGGCCAATACAATGAGCATGACCACCCCGCCCATGGCCACAATGAGCAGAGGCTCCAAAATGGTGGCCAATGCCAAAGCGCGCCGCTGAACATCGGCCGAAAGTTGTTGGGCTGCGCGCTGCAGCATGAGGGGCAGTTGGCCGGTTTGCTCACCCAACCTCGCAAACATGGCCAGCAAACTGGGAAAGCGTTTTTTCTGTCCCATGGCCATGGCCAAGGGCGCACCCTCGCGCACCAACACCAAGGCGTCAAGCACATCTTCGCGCATGGCTTGGTTGGACAAGGTGTCTGCCGCAGACTGCATGGCTTTTAAGATGGGCACGCCTGCCCCAGTGAGCATGGCCAGAGTGCTGGCAAACCTGGCTGTGTTGTAGCCGGTTGCCAAGCGACCCAAAATGGGCAAGCGCAAAAACGCCGCATCAAATTGCACACGCAAGTGGGGCTGTTTCATGGCCTGGTGAAAGCCCAACCAGCCCAACACCAAAGCCAGTGCCACAGTCCACCCATGGTTGCGGACAAAATCGCTGAGCGCCAACATGAAAACCGTGAGGGTGGGCAGCTTTCTTTGATTGCCAGAGAAAACTTGAGCCACTTGCGGTACCACCGTGCTGAGCAAAAAAATCACGATGAGCAAGGCAATGAGGCTGACGATGGCGGGATACAAGGAAGCACTCAAGAGCTTGGCTTTGAGCGTTTGCTGATCTTGCAAGTCGTCGGCCAATTGCCCCAGCACCGCGCCCAAATTGCCGCCTTGCTCGCCGGCACTGATGACCGAGGTGTAAAGCGCAGAAAACTCTGAAGGATGCTGCGACATGGCTTTGGCCAAGCCCAAACCCGCATTGACTTCGGCCCGGAGGTTGGCCACCAAATGCGCTTGCTTTTCTGATTCAGCTTCATCGCTCAATGCCGCCAAGGCGCGCTCTAAGGGCAGGCCGCTGCCCACCAGGCTGGCCAGTTGCCGCGTCCAAACGGCCAATGCATTGGGAGAAAAGCTGCGACTCGAGCCAATGTTGTATTGCCAAATACTGCGCTTGTCCGAGCTGCTTGCTGCCAGTGCTTGTACGCTCAATGGCACCAAAGACTGCGTCCGCAGTTGGGTGCGAGCGGCTTTGGCGCTATCGGCCTCGACCACGCCTTTGCGCAATGCACCATCGTTTTGCAGAGCTTCAAAAGAATAGGCGGGCATTGATTGAAGATCTTAAAAAAATAGTCAGTCGCGGGTGACGCGCAATAATTCTTCAGCGCGTGTAATGCCCAACTCAACCAAGCGCTCGCCATCATCACGCATGAGCACCATACCCCCCGCAACGGCAGCCTCTCGAATGCTGGCTTCCGATTGCTTGGCATGGATTTGAGCCCGCAGTGCATCGTCTGTGATGAGCAATTCAAAAATACCGGTGCGGCCCGCATAGCCTGTTTGGCCGCATTGCGCACAGCCTTCACCGGCACAGTGCGTGCAAACTTTGCGCACCAGGCGCTGTGCCAAAACACCCAACAAAGAAGAGCTGAGCAGGAAGGGCTCGATGCCCATGTCGGTGAGGCGGGTGACAGCGCTTGCTGCATCGTTGGTGTGCAAGGTGGCCAAGACCAAGTGGCCCGTCATGGAGGCTTGAATGGCAATTTGAGCCGTTTCAAAATCGCGTATCTCACCAATCATGATGATGTCGGGGTCTTGCCGAAGTATGGCGCGCAATGCTTTGGCAAACGTCAAATCGATTTTGGCATTGACCTGCGTTTGGCCCACGCCAGCCAACTCGTATTCGATGGGGTCTTCCACCGTCATGATGTTGCTGCCCATGGCATCTAAGTTTTGCAGGGCGGCATACAGCGTGGTGGTTTTGCCTGAGCCGGTGGGACCCGTTACCAAAATCAAGCCGTGAGGTTGGGTGACCAACTGCTGAAAGCGCTGCAAGGTGGCGCCTTGCATGCCCACGGAGGCCATGCTGAGACGGCTTTCAGATTTGTCGAGCAAACGCAGCACTGCGCGCTCGCCATGGGCGCTGGGCAACGTTGACACCCGAACATCCACAGCGCGCGAACCCAAACGCAAACTGATGCGGCCGTCTTGCGGCAAACGTTTTTCAGCAATATCCAGTTCGGCCATGATTTTCAAACGCGAAATCAGGGCGGCATGAAGCGCGCGATTGGGTTGAACCACTTCACGCAAGTTGCCATCCACGCGAAACCGCACACTCGAATGCCTCTCGTAGGGCTCGATGTGAATGTCGCTGGCACAATCGCGCGCAGCTTGCGTGAGGAGTGCGTTGAGCATGCGAATGATGGGCGCATCGTCGCTGGTTTCTAGCAAGTCTTCAACAGCGGGAAGTTCTTGCATCATGCGCGACAAGTCTGCGGCCGACTCGACTTCGCTCACCACAGCTGCCGCACTCGATTCACCAGGCCCGTATTGAGCGGAGTAAGCCGCACTGATGCGCTGTTTGAGGTGCACTGTGTCTTCGTGTGCAATGTCCAAAGACAGTTCTGCATGTCCCCATTTGCGCATGACTTCCGACATGGCATTGGCACCGCTTTCCGGACAAAGCCACAAGCTCAGCCGAGTGCCATCGTCCTCCAACAGCAGTTGGTGGCTGCGCGCAAATGCGTAGGGGAGCGGGTAGCGATGGGCCATTATGGTTTGCGAGTTGGCTCGGGCAAAATGGGTGCGCCCATGGCGGGCAAGCCTGGGCTGTTGCCGGGTTGCGCCTGAGTTTGCACGCCGCGCATTTGCTCATAACGATCCAAGGAGAGCCCGCCGGTCGCGGCGCCATCGCGAACCACCACGGGTCTGAGGAAGACCATCAAATTGGTCTTCTTGCGGCTGCGTGATTCGGCTCTGAACAAATTGCCAAAAAATGGCACCTCACTCAAACCTGGCACACGCTCTTGGCTGTTGCCATAGTCGTCTTGCAGCAAGCCACCCAACACCACAATGGCGCCATCTTCCACCAAGACACTGGACTCAATGGAGCGTTTGTTGGTGATCAAGCCGGTCGCGGAGTTGATGGACGCAGGATCGAGTCGGCTCACTTCTTGGTAAATTTGCAATTTGACCGTGCCGTTTTCACTGATCTGTGGCTTGACCCGCAATGTGAGGCCCACATCTTTTCGCTCAATGGTTTGGAAAGGATTGACGGCGCCAGAATTGGTGTTGTTGTTGGTGTACTGACCCGTGACAAACGGCACATTTTGGCCAATGACAATTTTGGCTTCTTCGTTGTCAAGGGTTAAGAGGTTAGGTGTTGAAAGCACATTGCCATCGCCTGTGGTTTGTAAAAACCGAGCCAAAAACCCCAGCACATAAGTGCCGTTGGTGTTGTGAGCCAAGCCCACATTCAAGCCCGAAGAAGGTGCCACATTGCCACTGGCACCTTGAGCGGCCAGCGAAATCAGGTTGGCGCCACCTACTCTAAAGTTGGTGCCCAAGAGGCCAATGTTGGTATCGCCTTTGCCGCCCACAGGGCCTTGCCATTGGACCCCAAACTCAGCTGCTTTTTCGGCACTCACTTCGGCAATCAAACTTTCAACAAAGACCTGCGCACGCCGTGCATCCAATTTGTCAATCACTGCCCGCAGTTGACGGTACTGCGGCTCTGGCGCCGTGATGATGAGGGCATTGGTAGACGGGTCTGCTTGAATTTGTCCGCCCGTTGAGACTTGCCCGCCTGCTGAATTGAAGCTGGCGTTGGCGCCGCTGGAAGTACCCCCTGGATTGGCGGGCATGCTGGTGTTGGTGACGGAGGGGGTGCTTGAATTGGGGCCGCTTTGAGCGCTGAGGGCTGCGCGCAAAGTGGCTGCCAATTTGGTGGCGTCTGCATTTTTCAAATACACCACATGGATATTGCCGCTGGCGGCATTGGGGCCAGACGCAGAGGGCTGGTCAAGTTGGGCTACCAAGGAGCGGGCCAGTGCCATGCGTGCAGCATTGGCAGCCCGCAAAATGAGTGAGTTGCTGCGAGCCTCGGCCATGACAGTGGTTTTTTGTGCCGCGTCTGACTGACCCGCCACAGGCGCTGCGCCACTGGCGGCACCCGAATCAAGCAAGCGCTGAAGCATGGGCACCAAATCGGTGGCCAAGGCATGTTTCAAGGCAATTACTTCAACACCTGTGGCGTTGGCCACGTCCAAGGCCGCAATGATGCGCCCTAAGCGCTGCAAGTTGTCGGCATAGTCCGTGATCACCAAGGCATTGGTGCCAGGATTGACGTTCAAGGTGTTGTTGGGGCTGATGAGGGGTCTGAGAATGGGCACCAAGTTGTTGGCGCTTTCGTGATTGAGCTGAAAAATTTGCGTGACGATTTGTCCGTTGGAGGTGGGCACCGTGCCCGCCGATACAGCGCCGCTTTGCAATTTGGCATCGGCCTCTGGCACGACCAAATACAAGCCAGCCGATTCAACCAGCGCAAAACCTTGCGTGCGCAACTGAGCGGCAAACAAACGAAGCGCTTGGGATGGTGCAACGGGCACATTGCTGGTGAGGGTGATGGTGCCTTTAACGCGAGGGTCGACCACCACATTGTGGCCAGACAAGGTGGCCAAGGTTTTGGCCACGGCATCGATTTCTGCATTGTTGAAATTCAATGTGACGGGTTCGGGCGCTTGCTTGCCCGCAGCATTGGTTTTTTTGCTGGGCTTGGGGGTTTGTGCTTGAGCTTGTGCTTGTGCATGGGCCGAGCTGCTGAGCACAAGCAAAGGCAAACCAATGCTCACACTGGCGCACAGGCCAGTTAGCCAAGTTACCAAGCGCTGGCGCTGAGGCAAAGTTTTGAAAAAAGATTGTCGTGAAGCCATGATATTCAACCCAATGAAAGCAAGCTGCGCGCCCCTTGGCGACGTCCAATGATATTTAGCAAATTTGACAAAGCTTCTGCGTGCTCAGGCACTGCAGAGGCTTCGCCTCGAAATTGAAGTTTTGAGCCTTGCCACTGACCTTGCCCACTGAGCAGCAAGCTGCCAGATTGGGTGCTCAAAGTCAAAGAGGGCAAGAGCTTGGGCGATGCACTGCCACCGAGCTGCACTTGGTAGGTGCCCATGGGCTTAAGGGTGCTCAGCTTGGAGGACATGTTTTCTGCAGTGAGCGTCAAGCCGCCTTGAAGCCAAGTTTGTGCTGCTTGAAATTGCACGCGCAATTGTTGGGTTTCGAGGACCAAGTTGCCTTCTGGCTGCAGCGTGTTCCAGGGCGCACCCAAGCCACTCAAAAGATGGGCAGGCCATTGCGAGCGGTGGTCATTGACTTGCAGCTGCCAGATGCCCAAACGCTCTGCAACTTGGAATGACAATTGCACAGTTTGTGTCATGCAACAAGCCGCATTCAAGTTCAAATTGAAGTGCGGCCATTGAAGGCCATTGAAGGCCAAAGCGGTGTGCCAATGAATGCGGCCAGGCAAAGCCAAGGCATCTCGGCTGCCTTCGCCACCAGTTAAAACCAACTTGCCCGAACCTTGCCAAACAGAGCCCTGCGCTTCTTGAAGTTGCACTTGTTTTTGAGTGGCCTTGGAGACCACTTGCGCCAACCACTGAGCCGGCAAATGCACAAGCAAAGCCATCACAGCACCGATCGCGGCACCTCCAATGGCCCAAGACCAAGTGCTTTGAATGTTGGAAGAACGCAAGGTGGCCATGCTTATCCGCCTGGCAAGCTCAAGATGAGGGCGCCGCGCCAAAGTTCGGAGGGTGTGCCTGTTTTGGGCGCGCCAGGCTCGGTGAATTTTTGAAGTTGCGCTTCAATGGGCAAGGCCTGGGCCTGCGTTCTGGACAAGGCCAAAAACTGAGCCAGAGAATCGGCAGAAACGCGACTGAGCGTGAGCGTGGCACGTGTGCCTTCGATGTTCAGCCGCGCGCCGTTGCCCAAAGTTTCGCTTGCAACTTTTTGCAGCAGCGAGCGAGCTTCATTGACCTGCAGGCGCGGCGACTTTTGGAAAGCTTGCGCTTGCGCTTGCATGAGCCTCAATTTTTGGGTTTGGTCTTGCAGTTGAGCCAACTGGATTGGCATTTCGCGCAAGGTTTTCAAAGCGGGCGACAGATTCCATGACCAAAGCATGAGGACCAACAAAACGACGCCCAAAGCCAAAAGCCGCTGGCGATCTCGCTGCGGCAAAGTTTGGAAATTGCTTAAAAATTTCATGCTCATAAGCCGGCCCTCTGGCTCGCGATGCGCCACTGATCGCCGCTGGCTTGCGCATCCAAGCCTTGGTTGCGAAGGGCTTGTGCAAAGGCTTTTGCTTGGGGGTCAGTCAGCTGCAAACCTTGCAGCCGAGTTTCGCCATTGCCCTGCACTTGAAAATCCAAATTAGAAATCAGTTGGCCTGCTGGCAAGGCCGCACCCACCGCCTGCAATGCCCATTCCAAATCACGCGTTGAAATTGCACCCGAGTTGCGTTGCAAGCGTTCAAGTTCTTTGGCCATTTGCAGCGGCGCATCGACCACGGTGACATGCGGAAAGCTTTGTGTGAGGATGGCGTTTTGCAGTTCGCGGTGCAGTTGGGCTTGCGCATTGAGTTGCCATGCGGCCACATTCAAACCGACAAACTGCGCCAAAACCAAGAAGCCAAGACTCCAGCGGGCGGCTTTCCAAGGGGGGCTCTTGGCAAAAGTTTGCCAAATGCGTTTGGATTTTTGAAGCCAACGTGCAGAACCGTGCGCTGCAAATTCAAACTGGGCCAAATCCCATTGGGTAGAGGCAGCTTGAACATAGCGGCTCACGCCCGTGACCACTTCAACACGCCCTGCAGCAAAGCGGTCAGGTGTGTCGGTTTGATGCAGGGCCTGCAATTGGCGCAAAGCTTTTTGTGCCAGTTCAGCCACAGCAGGATCTGCTTGAATGACCAATTGGCCAGGCACGTCTTGTTCAGTACTGGCCAATTTGATTTTCTCAAACCAAAACTTCACACCTGCCTCAAGGGGCAAACGCCATGCGCCTTGGGCGTCACTCACCCACAACCAAGCATCTTCGGGTACGCCGCTCACCCAAGCTGAGGCCACGCCAGGCTGCGTGCTGGGCACCCATTCGGGCACGATGCGGTGAACCACATGGCCCATGGCTTGGAGTTGCGTTAAATGTTGTTTGAGCCAAGCTTTGTTGCAAGCCGCTACCCACAAAGGCGCATTGGCTTCCCAATCGGGTTGCAATGACAAATGCAAGAGTTCGGGTTCATCTAACAAGCGCTCTTCCATCAAGCTTTGAAGCGCTGCAGTCAAACGGTTGGATTGTTTGTGCAGGCCTGCGGGCAAATTGACCCGGTGCCAAGAAATGGCTTCTGCGGGTACCAAGGCCCAGATTTCTTTGTCACGCGCACCAGCCGCTTGCGAAGACAAGACAGTGTGCGGGTAAGTTGCGCCACTTTCAGAGCGAAGTGGCAGCGTGAAAATGTGAGTACTCATGGCTGACTTGATTGTAGAAGCGACTGGTCGTTTGTTGGCGGGAGAATTCCGGCAATTTTTTGCCGCCACACAAATGTCACATTTTCTGTGTCTCGAAAAATCAAAGCGATTTCTTCATGGGTGCGTTCTTCCATGCGCAATCGACCCCAAACTTCAAAAAACCGCGATCCCACGGCATGCCAGCGCGCCTCCAGGGTTTTGCCCCCCAAGGCTTTGCCAGCATCTGACAAATTGCCAAAGTGCGCGCGCGAGCGTAGCTGCACAAACTGCTGCGCAGTGGCCAGATCCAAACCCAGCACCGTGGCATAAATAACCTCAGCGCTGGCCGTGTTGAGGTTGACTGGGGTGGGTTGCGGCAAGATGGTCACGAAGGGGGAGAGCCGCTGCACAGTGTCTGGGCTAAGCCCCAGCCACTGCAGTTGGGCCATTTGCTGCGGCAGCAGGGCAGCACCGCTGGGTAGGTTGGCCACGGCTTGCCCCACTTCAGGTTTTGCCAGCTTGGCGGCTTGGGACGCCGTTCGCCATGCTTGGGCCAGTCGTTCCAGTTCAAGCAAAGGCAAGCCCAGTACATTGAACAGGCGAACCAGGGCGATTTGCATGGGCTGATTGAACTGCGGGGGGCCTTTGCTGTCACTGGCCTCTATCCAATTGGTCAAATTGATGCGGCTTTGCACATCGGTGATTTGGCCCGACAAAAACACTTCAGGGTCGCCCTCGCGCAGCTGCTGATCTTGTGCCAGAAAGGCAGAAAGTTTGGCCTCTTTCAGGGGCAAGGCCCAAGGCTCGGTCAAGTGGTCGGTGGCTGTATTGCCTGATTTGGCCCCAGCCAAGGCGTCTTCTCTCAAAATCAAACGCGACCAATCTAAAGCGCCATTTAACAGCCAAGACGACTGCACCCTGTGCCGTTCTGCACTTTCAACTTCCACATGCCGCCATTGCTGCCACAAAGCCACACTGGCCAGAGTGGCTACCAAGGTCACCACCAGCATGGCGCTGATCAAGGCTGCGCCGCGTTGAGCGTGGGTGCTTGATGGCATATTGGGCGGGCTCACTGTTTGCTCACAGTAAAGGTGGGTCGAACCCAGTCCAAGGTCAGTTTGCCTTGCACTTGGGCGTTTTCAGTCAAATCAAGCACCAAACGAATGCCTTCAGGCAATGCGACAGCGTTGCTGATTGGACTCGGAGCCGAGTTGTTGCCAGCACTTGAAAGCGGATTGCTCCATGCACCGTCGCGGTGGTAATAAATTTGCCAACTTCCAATGGGGTGAATCACGACTTCATTTGCATTGTTGGGCATGGGCTTGCCCGCTGACTCCCCCCAAATTTGGGCTTGATTCCAGGCTTGAGCCCAAACTTCGCGTTGCGTGAGGGGCGCAGATTGCCATCGCGTCCATTGACCATTGCCCAGAGTCCAAGCCACCACTTGCATGCCCACCTGAGGGTCTTGCGAGTGCTGGCGTGTGATGCGCAGCACACGACCATCCCAATCGAGTGCGGGGATATTTTGCAAGTTCACCATGTTGTCAAGATCGGTGCGCCATTGCGCCAAACCCACCTGCCATGTTTGGTTGGCATCACTGCGTGCTTGCAACGCTACTTGGGCTTTGGACATGCCATCCAAGCCGCGCCAAGAAATGAGCGCCATGAGCGCCAAAATGGCACTGGCCACCAACACTTCAATCAGGGTAAAGCCAGCCATGGCTTGGGCTTTGGAATCAGCGCGCCGCATCAGTTGCGCCCCATCACGGTCGAGAGTTGCAGCAAGGGTGTGCTGTCTAAGCCGCTGCGCTGTACCACCCTGGCATCTACTCTTCTGAAATTCGGGTTGGGCGTGACTTGCACAGTTAAATTCACTTGCAGCTCAAGGCCGGCCTGCAAGCAACTGTTGCTGCTCTCTCCTACAGGCGGAACTTGCCTTGATAGACGCAAACGACTGAACTCATTTTCAGCACAAATTTGGGCCAACCATTGTGTCGATTGGCGCGATGCGTTTTTGCTCAATGCATCGGTCGAGCGCAAACCTGCCATGAGGGCAATGGCCACAATGCCCAAAGCAACCAACACTTCGATGAGTGTGAAGCCTTGGCTTTTTTCGAGCGTTGGGCGCTGGCGTTTGGGCTTGGGTTTGGGCTTGGTATAGGCATTCACGGTGCGGCTCGCCTGACTGCAAATGGTTTGAGCCCATCGGTACTGACCCACAGCTTTAAATCGCGCATTTGCAAGCCCACGCTTTGGGGGCCAATGATGGGATCGGGTCCTAAGACCACCAAGCTGTTGGGCGCCACTTGAATTTGCGGCGACAGCCATTTTTCTGGCAGGGTGTTGGAGGGCAAACCATCAAACACAAAACCAGTCGAGCCGTTGTTGTCAGACGTTTGCGGGTACCACTTCACTGGCATGCCACTGGCTCTGGATCTGGCTCTGGCGGATTCAAACAAAGTGGCCAAACGCTCTGCATCTCGTTCGAGCACAGTTTGGGCTGAATCGCGCAAACTAAAGCTGACGGCGGCTGTGCCGATGGCAATCAGCGCAATCACCACCAACAACTCAATCAAGGTGAAGCCGTGAGATGCGCGCATTGAAAATTATTGCCAGCTGCCAATGTCAGCGTTGGCCCCATCGCCGCCTGATTTGCCATCAGCGCCCCACGACATGACATCCACTTCGCCTTTCAGACCAGGATTGAGGTACTGATAGGGCCGGCCCCATGGGTCGGCAGGCAGTTTGTCGAGGTAGCTTTTCCAGTTGTTTGGGACGGGCTCGGCGGAAGGTCTGGCAACCAAGGCTTGTAAACCTTGCTCGGCTGTGGGAAAGCGCTGGTTGTCTAGCTTGTAGAGTTTGAGGGCTTGCGTCAAATTGCCCACATCGGTTCGGGCGGCAGTCACGCGAGCGTCGTCGGCACGACCCAAAACACTGGGCACCACCAAGGCGGCCAAGATGCCAATGATGGCCAAAACCACCATCAACTCAATCAAAGTAAAGCCTCGCTGTTGGCGTGCTTTGCGGCCCAAAGCGGGTGGGTTGGTGTTCAAAGTTTGAACATGGGCGAGGGAATTTGTATTTTCTAAATTCATGGCAAATGACTCTCTGCTTTTTGTAACACTTCTCCATCATAATCCCCCCATGTTGCAACTTAAACAAGGCAATTCCAAATCCTTTGGGCCCGCGATCTGTGCGCTGGGGCTTGGGGCCATGGCCGCCTACTTGGCCCTCACTTGGGTGTTGCAAATTCAAAGTATTTCGGTGGCGCCTTCTTCGGTGCAAGAGGCAGTGCAAGTTGGAGTGCAAGGGGCCGTTCCAGCCAGTCCCTCTTCCTCTGCATCCCCTGCCATTAAAAGTGCCTATGTGGCCGCGGCTTTGGGCGCACCCTTGGCATCTGAAGGCAACACGGGCGCCAATACTGCGGCAAGTGCCGATCATCAATGGACCTTGTTGGGGGTGGTTGCGGGTGCATCGGGCCAGGGCAGTGCATTGCTGGCGGTCGATGGTCAGCCGCCTAAGGCTTACCGGCCTGGCCAAGTTGTGGCGCCAGGCTGGGTCTTGCATTCAGTGGGACACAGGCTTGCTCGCTTGGCGCCTGCCTCACAAAACACGCCCACAATTACTTTGGAACTGCCCAAACCCGAGCTTTGAGCTTTTGCCTTTCTAGACTCAAACCGTGGCTTGAAATTCAGGCAGTTTGTTGCAAGAACATCCGGTAAACCGGGTTCAGTGTTTCTTCCACATAGGGGTATCCCAAGGTGCGCAGAAATTTGTCAAACGCCTTGTCGTCTTTGTCGGGCACTTGCAAGCCCACCAAAATGCGCCCGTAATCGGCACCTTGGTTGCGATAGTGAAACAAACTGATGTTCCAGCCAGGGCGCATCAGGTTGAGAAATTTCAGCAATGCACCGGGGCGCTCTGGAAACACAAATCGCATCAGGCGCTCGTTTTGTGCCAAGCTGGTGTGGCCGCCCACCATGTGCCTGATGTGCTCTTTGGCCAAGTCGTCGTGCGTCAAGTCGAGGCTGTCAAAACCGTGTTTTTTGAAATTGTTGGAAATTTTGGTGCTCTCGCCTGCGCCCTCTGTAGTCAGGCCCACAAACACGTGCGCCTTGGCGGCATCGCTGATGCGATAGTTAAATTCGGTCACATTGCGCGGGCCGCCGGGCAAGCTGCCAATGAGTTCGCAAAAGCGCTTGAAACTGCCACGCTCTTCCGGAATGGTGACGGCAAAAATGGCTTCGCGTTCTTCACCCACTTCGGCCCGCTCGGCCACAAAGCGCAAGCGGTCAAAGTTCATGTTGGCGCCGCACAAAATGGCCGCGTAGGTTTCGCCTTTGGTTTTGTGTTTGGCCACGTACTGCTTGATGGCCGCCACGGCCAAGGCTCCTGCGGGCTCCACAATGGAGCGAGTGTCTACAAACACATCTTTGATGGCGGCACACACGGCGTCTGTGTCCACGGTCATGTAGTCGTCGACCAAGCCGCGTGTGACGCGGAAAGTTTCTTCGCCCACCAACTTCACCGCAGTGCCGTCTGAGAACAAACCCACATCGTTCAAGGTGACACGTTTTTTGGCAGTCACCGATTGAATCATGGCGTCTGAGTCGTTCATTTGCACGCCAATGATTTTGATGTCGGGGCGCACGGCTTTGATGTAATTGGCCACGCCAGAAATGAGGCCGCCGCCGCCAATGGCCACAAACACAGCATCCAAGCGGCCTTGGTGTTGGCGCAACATTTCCATGGCGATGGTGCCTTGGCCGGCAATGACTTCTGGATCGTCAAAGGGATGCACGAAAGTCATGCCCATTTTTTTCTCAAGCATCGTGGCGTGCTTGTGCGCGTCTGAGTAACTGTCTCCAACCAAGACCACTTCACCGCCCAAAGCTTTCACAGCTTCAATTTTCATTTGCGGTGTGGTGGTGGGCATCACAATCACAGCGCGGCAGCCCAATTTGCTGGCACCCAAGGCAACACCTTGCGCGTGATTGCCAGCCGACGCGCAAATGACGCCCTTTTTGAGTTGGGCGGCAGTGAGATGCGCCATCTTGTTGTAGGCGCCGCGCAGCTTGAAGCTGTGCACGGGCTGTTGGTCTTCTCGCTTGAGCAAAACGGTGTTGTGCAGTCGCTTGCTTAAATTTTGGGCAAGCTCCAATGCCGACTCGGTGGCCACGTCGTAAACGCGTGCGTTCAGGATTTTTTTCAGGTAATCGGAGGGTTTGAGATTTTTCGCGGTCATACCCGAATGATAGCGGGCGAAAAAAATGCCCCGAGCCTTGCGACTCGGGGCAAAT
>CANKOT010000045.1 GCA_947484245.1 Comamonadaceae bacterium | reverse complement strand
TGAAAATTACCGGACGTTTGAAAGAGATTTTCAAAACCTCCAAAGGTAAATATGTGGCACCAGCACCCATTGAAAACAAACTCAATGTGCATCCCCTGATTGAGATGAGCATTGTCTCAGGCGTCTCCCAGTCGGCTGCCTATGCCATGGTGGTGCTGGCGGAAGATATTCGTCCGAAAGTCAAAGACGCTGAAGTAAGGGCTCATGTAGAACAAGAACTCAGCGATTTCCTGGTTAAAGTGAATGCAGAGTTGGCAGACTATGAAAAGCTTCGCATGTTGGTCATTGCCAGTGAGGCTTGGTCAATTGAGAACGGCTACCTCACACCCACGATGAAAATCAAACGCAGTCGCATTGAATCGTCTGTTGAAAGCCAAGTGCCCAGCTGGTACGAAAAGTCCGGCAGTGTGTTTTGGGCTTGATGGATGAATCACTCAGTTTCTAACACACACGCAAACAGAGTCTTGGCGCACACCGGCGCCAAGTACCCCATCTTGCAAGCGCCCATGGGTTGGATTGCGCGCACTCAATTGGCCTCCGCTGTTTCTAGAGCTGGGGGTCTTGGCATCATTGAAACTTCTTCGGGTGAAACTGAAAATTGCCAAGCCGAAATTAAAAAAATGAGTGAATTGAATTTGCCATTTGGCGTCAATTTGCCAATTCGGTTTTTGAAAGACGATGCCATGCTGAAGTTTGTATGCGCATCGGGTGTGAAATTTGTCACCACTTCTGCAGGCAGCCCCGCTAAATTTGTTCAGCCCTTAAAGGATGCTGGCATTACGGTTTACCACGCTGTACCTACTGTCGATGCCGCCATGAAGTGTGTTGACGCTGGCATTGATGGCTTGGTCGTTGAAGGATCTGAAGGGGGCGGCTTCAAAAACCCCGAAGACGTTTCTACGCTGGTGCTTTTGCAGGCCATTCGTGCCAAGGTCGATGTACCCTTGATTGCAGCAGGTGGTATTTGCGATGGCAGAGGCATGGCTGCAGCATTTGCACTGGGTGCAGAAGCCATTCAAATGGGAACACGCTTTGTCAGTTGCGCAGAAAGTCCTGTCCATGACAACTTTAAAAATGCCATTGTCAATTCGAAAGAAACAGGCACGTGGATGTTGAATACCAAATCGACGCCATGCATTCGGGCCCTCAAGTCCGAGCGAACCCATGCCATTCACGAGCAAGGCATCATGTCATTTGATGACATGAAAGGCATTTTGAACGTCTACTTCAAGGGTGATATGGAAGCTGCCCCTGCTTTGGCAGGGCAATCTGCGGGGCTTATTGATTCAGTAAAAACAGCCAGAGAAATCATTGAAGACACCGTCGCAGAGTTCATGGTTATCTCAAGTCGCATGGGCCGCATGGCTCAAAACAATCACTTTGCTTTTAGTTGATTTTCCAAAGTAATTGAGAAAGATCTGATCCATGCCTCTGGAGCAGATCTTTTTTTTTAATCGGTTTGCGCTGTTTCAAACATCGTCTTTGATGGTGTTTCGCAAGACGCCCACAGCATCAACTTCAATTTCTACAACATCCCCAGGCTTCATGAAGACTTGAGGTGTTCTCTTGTTACCTACACCACCAGGCGTGCCACTCACAATCACATCGCCTGGTTCAAGTGGAATGAAGGTCGAGATGTAGGCAATTTGTCGTGGAATGCTGTGAATCATCATGTCTGTTGTGGCGCGCTGTAATTCAACACCATTCAGGCGCGTACTCAGTGTCATGGTTTGGCCGGGTTTGATTTCATCGGCAGTGACCATCCAAGGGCCAAAGCCGCCTGTGCGCCAGAAATTTTTACCAGCGGTCCATTGGGTGGTGAAGTTTTGCCAATCGCGAACAGATCCGTCGTTGTAGCAAGAATAGCCTGCAATGTGCTTCCAAGCATCAGCCTCGGAAATACGGCGGCCACCTTCTCCAATGATGATGGCAATTTCGCCCTCATAGTCGAGCCGATGTGACTCTGGCGGGCGCATGATGTCTTGGCCATGCCCAACTTGCGAAGAATTTACGCGTGAGAAAATAGCTGGTTTTTCTGTGAGGTCGCGGCCTGTTTCTTTGACGTGATCGTGATAGTTCAAACCGACACACATGATTTTTTCTGGATTCGGAATAACCGGTAAAAGCGACAGGTCTTCAAAAATCAAATCAGGCGTATTTCGACTCAATGCATCAGCGGCTTGTGCCAACATTTTTTTGGCAATCAATGTTTTGAGATCGGGCGCGTCTGAGCCAAAAATGGGTGTGAGATTTAAAACTTTGTCGCCATGAACTGCGCCATAGCATGCGGTGTGATTGAGCAAGAAGCTGATAAGTCTCATGGTTTTTCTTTCACTTTAAAAAGGGAAACACTTAAAAAGAACCCCGTTTGACCAAGGCACTGAGGGGTCTGCGTACATTGGGGGCTTCTCTTTCGCGCAAGGCATCGGGCAAAGTGGCCGCATCACCGCGTTTGCCAACGGTGGCCAACATTTGCAATGTGTGATCAGCCGGTAGGCCTAAGACCTGAGCGCCTGCCTCTTTGTTAAAGCCGCCAATGCCGTGCAAGGAAAAGCCTTTTAGGTGTGCTTGCATGGCCATATAGGCCCACGCAGCACCTGTGTCAAAAGCGTGCATGCCATTGGGGATCAGGTCCGTTGAGCCCACTTTTGTAGCCAATTGGTAAGAAGCAATCGCCACCATAGCGCCCGCTTTGCCAGCCCAGGCCTGATTGTTGGGGTTCAATGTAGCAAACAAGGCATCCCATTGCGGGTCGTTGCGAAATACGACGGCAAAACGCCAAGGTTGTGCATTGTTGGAAGAGGGTGCCCATCGCGCAGCTTCCAGCATGCTCATGACGTCAGCTTCAGAAATGAGCTCCCCAGTGTAAGCACGGGGTGACCACCGCTCTGTGAATTGCGCGTCGATAGGGAAGTCTGCCTTGCGGCTGTTGGTCACGGGTGATGGCTGGCTCATGGAACAAATTCCTGATTTGGGATAAAAACGATATTGTGCTTGTTTTGCAGCCAATAGAGGCGGCGGTCGGAGTTTCATTCTCGGCCTTATGAAAACCACTCATACTGCATGGTGCTAACCCTGCGCCTTGCGATGCCGTATAAAATCAAAGCCAAGGATGGTCATTCTGGAATTCAGGTGAAGTCACTTTGAAGGAGATGGTATGTTTCTCAAAAATGAATGGTACGTAGCCTGTCGAACTGACGAAATCACACACAAGCCTTTAGGTCGGAAAATTTGCAACGAGTCCATGGTCTTTTTCAGAGGGCTTGAAAATCGTGTGTCGGCGGTTGAAGATTTTTGCCCGCACCGTGGTTCACCTTTGTCTTTAGGCCGTGTTTGCAATGGGCAATTGGTGTGTGGCTATCACGGCCTCACCATGGGTTGCGACGGTCATACCGTCAGCATGCCTGGGCACAATGTTCGCGGATTTGAACCTGTCAAAAGCTACCCTGTCATTGAGCGGTATGGCTTTGTGTGGGTTTGGCCAGGGGACCCTGCCAAAGCCAACATCGAAAAATTGCCAGTCTTTGAATGGTTTGAAAATCCTGCTTGGGCCTATGGCGGTGGGCTTTACCACATTGCTTGTGACTATCGTCTGATGATCGATAACCTCATGGACCTCACTCACGAAACCTATGTTCATGCCACCAGCATTGGACAAACTGAAATTGACGAAACGCCCAGTCGCACTGTGACCGAGGGCAACTCGGTGGTGACCAGTCGTTTCATGGAAGGCATCAAAGCGCCACCTTTTTGGCAAATGGCCATGCGGGCCAATGATTTACCCGACGATGCCAAAGTAGACCGTTGGCAAATTTGCCGTTTTTCACCACCCAGTCATGTGATGATTGAAGTGGGCGTGGCTTTGGCGGGTAAAGGCGGCTACAACGCCGACCCTAAAGACAAAGCTTACAGCGTGGTGGTTGACTTCATCACCCCTGAAACAGATACCAGCATTCATTATTTTTGGGGCATGGTTCGGCAATTCAAACCGCAAGACCAAGAGTTAACAGCCCGCATTCAAGAAGGTCAGGGAAAAATTTTCAGTGAAGATTTGGAAATGCTGGAGCGTCAACAAAAAAATATTTTGGCGAACCCACAGAGAAAATTAAAAATATTGTCCATCGATGCGGGTGGCGTCATGTCGCGTCGGGTGATTGATCGATTATTGGTATTGGAAAAGGAAGCATGAAATGAAACAAAAAACTTTGTGGATGAAATGGGTATGGACAGCTCTGCTGCTCCTTGGGTCTTGCAACGCATTCAGTCAAGCTGCTTATCCCAACAAGCCTATTAAAATTGTGGTGCCCTTTGGTGCGGGTGGCGTGGCCGACCTTACCGCTCGAACCGTAGCCCAAAAACTGGGTGAAAACTTAGGTCAAAGCATCGTCATTGAAAACAAGCCTGGCGCTGGCGGTGTGGTCGCCACGGATGCAGTGGCTAAATCTGCACCCGATGGTTACACCTTGCTTTTGATGTCCAATGCCACTGCGGTGAGTGCCGGACTTTTCAAAACACTGCCTTACGACGCTGAAAAAGATTTAACACCCTTGTCCGTATTGGGCACTTTTGACATTGCCATCGTGGTACCTCAAGAGTCCAAATTTGCAAGTTTGCAAGACCTGCTTAACTTTGCCAAAGCCAACCCAGGCAAGTTGAACATTGGCAGCATCAATGTTGGGAGCACGCAGCACTTGGCTGCCGAACTGTTCAAAGCTACGGCAGGCATCGATGCGCAAGTGGTTCCCTTCAATGGCACGCCCGCTGTGCTTACAGCTTTGCGTGGTGGTCAAATCGATATGGCTGTTGAAATCTTGGCGCCCGTGTTGCCCCAAATTAGAGGCCAAGCATTGCGTGCGTTGGCCGTGACAGGTGATAAGCGCTCGGCAGCATTGCCTCAGGTGCCTACAGCCAAAGAGGCGGGTGTCAGGAACTTGTATGCCGCTTCTTGGAATGCACTTGCGGTGCCCGCCAAAACGCCACGCGACATTGTCCAAAAATTGAATCAAGAAATACAAAATGTTTTGAATTTTCCCGACGTTCGGAAAAAACTATTGGACATGAATGTGGACCCTCAACCTGGAAGCTTGCAGCAGGCTGCCGATTTGTTAAGCAGTGAAACCAAGCGTTGGGGCGAAGTCATTCAACGTGCAGGTATTCCCAAACTGTGAACTTTGTTCATTGGCATGGCGTGCTCATTGAATGGCTTAAAACGAAGGCCATCTGAATCAACCTACCCCTTGATTCAGGCCTTAGACAGACTCTAGCAAACGCAATGCAATGTCACGAATTAAGTGAAGTGTTGCATGTTGAGTGTGTGTGCTGGGTCTTTGTGAACTCACCACACAACTCAATTCAATGCTGAGCGAAGGGCGTGAAATGGGGCGAGTTGAAAAAGCCGAAGGATTGATAGAGCGCGTCACAGCGTTGCGCGACAAGATGGCGCAACCTGCCCCATCCGCTACCAAATCGAGGATCGCTGTAACACCATCAATTTCCAAGGCAATTTGAGGCCGACTGCCAAGGGCGGCCATTTCTGATTCCACATGCATTCTGATGGCGTTGGGGCGGCTTGGTATAACCAAAGGAAGTTTTGAAACCTCGATCAAATCAATGGGTGGTGGGGGTGGATCTTCTTGGAGACCGGGTGGACGTCTTTGAACCAACCACAACTCTTCTTGAACCAGATGCGAAATTTCCAAACCTGATGTGGCTTTCATGTTGTACAGCAGTGCAATGTCAAGCCTGCCGTTCAAAAGGCTTTCTTGCATGGCCGTCGTCAATCCCTCGCTGATTGACAACTGTGCTTCAGGCATTTTTTCTCTAAAGGCGCGCGTGAGAGGGACGGTTAGAACACGTGCCACGCTGGGTGGAAGTCCCAAAGCCACTCGACCATTCAAGCCGCTGCGAGCACGACCTAGGTCTTCGTGGGCGCGCTCGACTTGATGCAAGATGCCTCGGCCATGCTCTAAAAGCAATAAACCCGCCTCGGTTGGACTGGCGCCTCGACCATTGCGTTTGAGTAAATTTTGTCGCAACTCAACTTCGAGCAGCCTAATTTGGCGGCTTAAAGCGGGTTGTGCCACATTGAGGGCAATGGCTGCTCGGGTGAAACTTCCCATTTCAGCCACACGCACAAAATATTCAATTTGCTTGAGATCCATCTGAGAATTTTGCCATAACAGGCCTCCTGTTATATAAAATTGTTCTATCTGCTAGTGCTTGAGACCCCTAGTTCTAGGGGGAGCTAAATCAGAGAATATACAAATCTTGAACTAAGGCCATTTGATCCAGACCATGAAAGCTTCCTCACAAACTGCGGTTCCTTGTTTATTGATGCGTGGCGGCACTTCAAAGGGGCCCTTTTTCAAAGCCGAAGATTTGCCATCAGACATTGCCCTCAGAGACAAAGTGTTGTTGGCCGCCATGGGTTCACCCGACAAGCGACAAATCAACGGTTTGGGTGGTGCACACCCGCTAACCAGCAAAGTGGGCATTGTGAGTCAAAGCGCTGTACCCGGCGTTGCGCTTGATTTTTTGTTTGCGCAGCTCCAACCAGACAAAGACACGGTGGATACCACGCCCAATTGCGGCAATATGTTGGCCGCCGTGGTGCCCTTTGCACTCGAGACCGGCATCCTGCAAGCGCAAGGTGACCAAAGCACCTTTCGCGTGTTGACCTTGAATACCAACATGCAGTGCGACATCACGGTCGATACCCAGGGTGGGGTGGTGCAATATGAAGGCAATGCACGCATCGATGGTGCGCCGGGCACTTCGGCACCCGTTGTCATTAATTTCTTGGACACGGCAGGCTCGGTTTGTTCAGGTTTGTTGCCCACGGGTCGTGTCAGAGACACCTTGACCGTCACAGGCCAAGGTTTTGAGCCCTTCACCTTGGATGTCACCTGCATCGACAACGGCATGCCCTTGGTCATGTTCAAGGCCGCCGATGTGGGCAGGACCGGCTATGAGTCGGTTGCCGAGATGAATGCCGATACAGAACTGAAAACCAAAATTGAAGCTTTGCGGATACAGGTTTCATGGTTGATGGGTCTGGGTGATGTGAGCCAAAAGAACTATCCCAAAATGACGCTCATTGCCGCACCTCAACACGGTGGCGCATTGAGCACGCGCAGCTTCATTCCGCATGTGTGTCACGATGCCATTGGTGTTTTGGCTGCCGTCACAGTGGGCACTGCATGCGTGTTAGAAGGTTCTGTGTGCGAAGGCATTGCCGTCATGCCCCATGGCGCTTCTAAAAACGTGTCGGTTGAACACCCCACGGGCGAGTTCAGTGTCGCATTGCAAACAGAGCCTGCACCTGATTTGCCGGGTAGACAAAACGTCACGCAGGCGGCCCTCCTCAGAACAGCTCGACTGCTGATGCGCGGTGAGGCGATGGTGCCTGCCTCTTTGTGGTCCAAGCCCCTTGCATAAATTTGTCAATTCATTCTTCAATTGGGAAGCTTCATGAGTCACACCAAACCTTTGATCATTGATTGTCACGGTCACTTCACCACGGCCCCTAAAGCGTTGGAAAACTGGCGCAATGCGCAGATTGCCAATCTGAATACACCCGAGCGCGGCCCCAAAGTGGCAGACCTCAAGATCAGTGACGATGAATTGCGAGAATCAATTGAGACCAATCAATTGCGCTTGATGAAAGAGCGCGGATCTGATTTGACCTTGTTCAGTCCGCGTGCAAGCTTCATGGCGCACCACATTGGTGACTTCAACGTCTCCTCTACCTGGGCCGCCATTTGCAATGAACTTTGCTACCGAGTGAACCAATTGTTCCCAGACAATTTTGTACCCGTCGCCATGTTGCCGCAATCACCTGGTGTCGATCCAGCCACTTGTATTCCCGAGCTTGAGCGCTGTGTGAAAGACTATGGCAATGTGGGTATCAATCTCAACCCAGATCCTTCAGGCGGTCATTGGACGTCACCGCCTTTGAGCGACAAACACTGGTACCCCATTTACGAAAAAATGGTGGAATACAACATTCCGGCCATGATCCATGTGAGTACCAGTTGCAACAGCTGTTTTCACACCACTGGCGCTCACTACTTGAATGCAGACACCACCGCGTTTATGCAGTGCTTGACGTCTGACTTGTTCAAAGAATTTCCCACACTGAAATTTCTCATTCCTCACGGCGGCGGTGCTGTGCCATACCACTGGGGCCGCTTTCGAGGTTTGGCGCAAGAATTGAAAAAGCCGTTGTTGCAAGAGCATTTGTTGAACAATATTTTCTTTGACACGTGTGTCTATCACCAGCCTGGCATCGACCTGTTGACCAAGGTCATTCCAGTCGACAATATTTTGTTTGCATCTGAAATGATTGGTGCTGTGCGCGGCATTGACCCAGAAACAGGACACTACTATGACGACACCAAGCGCTACATTGAATCTTCAAACACCTTGAACGCAGAGCAGCGTTACAAAATTTACGAAGGCAACACTCGCCACGTATTTCCAAGACTGGATGCGCATTTGAAGGCCAAGGGACTTTGAGCGCCTCAGCAGCCAAAGACATTTCTCTCACTATTTAGAAATTGGATTGAACATGACAGAACTCGGAATTGTGAAACGCAACATCACTCGCGCAGACAAAACGGCGGTTGATAAACTCGGCCGCTTTGGCACGGCCACAGTGCATGAAGCCATGGGGCGTGTGGGCCTGATGCAAAAGTACATGCGCCCCATCTACAGCGGCGCACCTGTCTCTGGAACGGCCGTGACGGTGCTTTTGCACCCTGGCGACAATTGGATGTTGCACGTTGTGGCCGAGCAAATTCAACCTGGCGATATCGTGGTGGCTGCTCTCAGTGCCGACAATTGCGATGGCTTTTTTGGCGATTTGTTGGCAACTTCTTTCATGGCGCGTGGGGCCAAAGCCTTGGTGATCGACGCAGGCGTTCGCGATGTGCGTGAGCTCACTGGCATGGGATTTCCAGTTTGGAGCAAGGGTATCAGTGCCAAAGGCACCATCAAATCAACCCTAGGTTCAGTCAATATTTCTGTGGTTTGTGCGGGTGTCAATGTCAACCCTGGTGATGCCATCGTGGCCGACGACGATGGAGTGGTGGTGGTTCCTGCATCTTGGGCACAGAAGGTTGCCGATGCGGCAGAAGCACGAGAAGCCAATGAAGGCGAAAAGCGCGCCAAATTGGCAGCAGGTGTTTTGGGTCTCGATATGTACAACATGCGTGAACCTTTGGCCAAAGCAGGCTTGAAGTACATCGATTGAAATAGTGTTGCCAAATTTATTCAAGTCAGCTTTATAGGATCTTCCCATGACAACCAACCACATATTTGCACCCATTTCACGATGGTTGATGCTCGGCCTGCTAAGTCTTTCTCTGGTGGGGTGTGCGAGTGACTTTGGCGCATTGATTGCGGGCAAGCCAGCGCAGGACTCAACCACGGTTAGTGCCAATGCCGAGGTCAGGCAAGCTTTGGCACCATCGGGTGTTTTGCGTGTCGGTGTCTATCTTGGTAGCCCTACATCTTGGGTCAAAGACCCAAAATCCGGTGAGAGTGTCGGCATTGCGCTTGATTTGGGCAAAGAGTTGGCAAAGCGCTTGAATGTACCTGTCCAAATTGTCGAATTTGATCGTCTCGCGCAGGTTTTGGATTCGCTGAAAGAGGGCAAGATTGACTTTACTTTTACCAATGCCACTGCCATTCGAGCCAAAGACATGGATTTCACGGTGCCACTGGTTCGTTTGGAGTTGGGTTATCTGGTGGTAGCCGATAGCAAGCTTCAGTCTGTCACAGACATTGACAAGGCGGGTCTGCGCGTTGGCGTGAGTCAAGGTAGCTCTTCTCAAGGCGTGCTCACTCAGATGTACAAACAAGCCAAAGTGGTTCCCGCTGACTCATTGGCCAAGGCCAAGAACATGCTTGCCACAAAACAAATCGATGCCTTTGCAACCAACAAAGGCATCTTGTTTGAGATGTCAGATACCTTGCCTGGCAGTCAAGTTCTTCCAGGTCGTTGGGGCTTGGAAAACTTGGCCATCGCCATTCCCAAAGGACGTGATGCGGGTCGAGAGTTTGTTCAAAGCTTTGCAAACAACGTGAGCCAAAGTGGTTTGCTCGGCAAGGTCATTGTGCGTTCTGGTTTGCGCGGCACTGCCAAAGATTGATTCAAAATAAAATAACTTGAGTGAGAACTTCAATGGAATTTCAAAAGACCCCTGGCTGGCTCGATTGGTACAGCGGCCCTAGCAAACCCAAGTTCAAATTGCCTGCAGGTGCAGTGGATGCACACTGCCATGTGTTCGGCCCTGGTGCAGAGTTTCCTTACGCGCCTGAGCGCAAGTACACACCCTGCGATGCCTCCAAGCAGCAACTCTATGCACTGCGTGATCACTTGGGCTTTTCACGCAATGTGGTGGTGGGGGCCACATGCCATGGTCATGACAACAGCGCCACAGTGGATGCACTGCGCCACTCAAATGGCAAAGCTCGGGGTGTGGCAACGGTTAAACGCAGTGTCTCGGATGAAGAATTGCAGACCATGCATGCGGCTGGTGTTCGAGGTGTGCGCTTTAACTTTATCAAGCGCTTGGTTGATTACACGCCCAAAGACGAACTCATGGAAATTGCAGGCCGCATTGCCAAGTTAGGCTGGCATGTGGTCATTTATTTCGAAGCCATCGATCTGCCTGAGCTGTGGGACTTCTTCACGGGCCTACCCACCGTGGTGGTGGTCGACCACATGGGAACACCGGATGTGAAGTTGCCTGTCGATGGGCCTCAATTTCAATTGTTTTTAAAGTTCATGCGCGAACACAGCAACGTCTGGTGCAAAGTGACTTGCCCTGAGCGCTTGTCAGTCGCGGGCCCTGCCGCTTTGAACGGCGAGCAAAGCGCTTACCAAGATGTCGTGCCCTTTGCCAGGGCCATCGTTGAAGAGTTTCCAGATCGCGTGCTATGGGGAACAGACTGGCCGCACCCTAACTTGAAAAAGCACATGCCCGATGACGGCCTCTTGGTGGACTTTATTCCGCACATTGCCACCACGCCTGAGTTGCAACAAAAGTTGTTGGTCAACAACCCCATGCGCCTTTACTGGCCAGAGGAGTCCATCTAATGGCACTTGACAAACCTTATCTGGATGTTCCTGGCACCATCATTTTCGATGCGGATCAAAGTCGAAAAGGTTATTGGATCAACCAGTTTTGCATGTCGCTCATGAAGGCTGAAAATCGAGAGCGATTTAAAGCCAACGAGCGCGCTTACTTAGACGAATGGGCCATGACCGAAGAACAAAAGCAGGCCGTGTTGGCGCGCGATCTGAACTGGTGCATGCGCACTGGCGGCAACATTTACTTCTTGGCCAAAATTGGTGCAACCGATGGCAAGAGTTTCCAGCAAATGGCAGGCACCATGACGGGCATGACTGAAGAAGAATATCGCAACATGATGATCAAGGGCGGCCGCTCGGTCGAGGGCAACCGTTTTGTTGGTGAGAACGGTGATGCACAAGCTCAAAATCAACCCCAAGGCTCTGCCGGCAAGAAAGCACATTGACCATGGCCAAAATCACTGCCTCCGTTTTCACATCGCATGTGCCAGCCATCGGCGCCGCTCTGGATTTGGGAAAAACCCAAGAAGCTTATTGGCAACCTCTTTTTGCAGGTTACGAATATGGCAAGCAATGGATGAAAGACAACAAGCCCGATGTGATCTTCTTGGTCTACAACGACCACGCCACAGCCTTTAGCTTGGACTTCATTCCAACCTTTGCCATCGGAACAGGGGCGCAATATCAGCCAGCCGATGAGGGTTGGGGACCCCGTCCTGTGCCAGTGGTCAAAGGCCATCCCGAATTGGCTTCGCACATTGCGCAGTCTGTCATTCAACAAGACTTCGACCTCACCATTGTGAACAAAATGGATGTCGATCATGGCCTCACAGTGCCCTTGTCTTTGATGTGTGGTCAGCCTCCTGCTGACAAGTTTGAATGGCCATGCCCTGTGATTCCGTTTGCTGTGAACGTAGTGCAGTACCCTGTACCAAGTGGCCAGCGCTGCTTCAATTTGGGCAAAGCCATTCGCAAAGCCATTGAAACTTACGATGAAGACATCAACGTTCACATCTGGGGCACAGGTGGTATGAGTCACCAACTTCAAGGTCCGCGCGCAGGCCTGATCAACAAAGAGTTTGACAGCGCATTTTTAGATAAGCTCATTAACAATCCCCAAGGTGCGGCTGATTTATCGCATATGGACTATGTACGTGAAGCCGGCAGTGAGGGCATTGAATTGGTCATGTGGCTCATTGCTCGGGGTGCCATGAACGATGTCGCGGGCGGCAAAGCGCCTACGCTCAAACACCGCTTTTACCATGTGCCTGCTTCCAACACGGCGGTGGGCCACGTCATCTTAGAAAACTAAATTTGCACTTAGGAAATAATCAAATGTCTCAAACAATCAAAGTTGCATTGGCAGGTGCTGGCGCATTTGGTATCAAGCACCTGGATGGCATCAAGAACATCGATGGCGTTGAAGTGATCTCCTTGATCGGTCGTGAACTTGAAAAAACCAAGGAAGTTGCAAGCAAATATGGCATCGGTCATGTCACTACAGACTTGGCTGCCAGTCTGGCACTGCCCGAAGTCGATGCGGTGATTTTGTGCACCCCAACGCAAATGCATGCCTCACAGTCCATTGCTTGCTTGAAAGCAGGCAAGCATGTGCAGGTTGAAATTCCATTGGCAGACAGCTGGAAAGACGCAGAAGAAGTAGATCACTTGGCCAGGGCGTCTGGCAAAGTGGCCATGTGCGGTCATACACGACGGTTCAACCCCAGCCACCAGTGGGTGAACCAAAAAATCAAGGCAGGCGAATTCAACATCCAGCAAATGGATGTGCAAACTTATTTTTTTCGCCGCACCAACATGAACGCATTAGGCCAAGCACGCAGTTGGACAGACCACCTGCTTTGGCACCATGCGGCTCACACGGTTGATTTGTTTGCATATCAAGCAGGCAGTCCCATTGTGAAAGCCAACGCGGTTCAAGGCCCCATCCATCCCACCTTGGGCATTGCCATGGACATGAGCATTCAATTGCAAGCGGCCAATGGCGCTATTTGTACCTTGAGCTTGTCGTTCAACAACGATGGCCCCCTTGGTACTTATTTCCGCTATATCGGCGATACAGGAACGTATTTGGCTCGATACGACGACTTGTACACCGGCAAGGAAGAGCAAATAGACGTGTCCAAAGTGGCTGTGTCGATGAATGGCATTGAGTTGCAAGACCGAGAATTCTTTGCCGCCATCAGAGAGGGCCGCGAGCCAAACTCTAGTGTGGCGCAGGTGTTGCCTTGCTACCAAGTGCTGCACAACTTAGAGCTGCAACTCCAAACTCATTGATGACGATTGCCAACAATTGACCCTGGAAAAAGTCGCATAACGTGCACGCATCAGCGCAACTTGGTAGCATCAGGATGTGTTGCACCGTTCAGCACCTTTGCCTGCTTGGGCTCAACATTCAAACAAGGTAGCATGATGAAAAACAGAAAACTCGGTCCATTCCAAGTCAGCCAAATTGGACTGGGCTGTATGAATTTAAGCCATGCCTATGGCCCGCCTGTCTCTGAGGCCCAAGCTGAAAGGGTTTTGCTGTCAGCCCTAGACTCCGGGGTCACCTTATTCGACACCGCTGCGCTCTATGGCTTTGGCGCCAACGAAACCTTGGTGGGGAAGTTTCTCAAATCTCACCGTCATCAATTCACGTTGGCCAGCAAATGTGGCATGGCGGGTGTCGATGCGAATGGCGATGGCAAATTGGTCCGAGTCATTGATGGCCGGCCCGAAACCATCAGAAAGACTTGTGAAGATGCCCTCAAGCGCTTGCAAACCGATGTGATCGATTTGTATTACTTGCACCGTTGGGACAAAAAAGTACCCATCGAAGACAGTGTGGGTGCGCTCAGTGATTTAGTGCGCCAAGGGAAAATTCAAAGTATCGGCTTGTCGGAAGTGTCTGCCAGTACCTTGCGCAAAGCACATGCGGTGCATCCCATCACCGCGGTCCAAACCGAGTACTCGTTGTGGACGCGCAATCCAGAAATTGCGGTACTGCAGGCTTGTGAACAACTGGGTACCACCTTGGTCGCTTTCAGCCCTGTCGCTAGAGGTTTCTTGTGTGGGCCCTTGGACATGGCTGCCTTGGATGCCAAAGACATCCGAAAATCAATGCCGCGCTTTTCGCCTGAGAATTACGCCGCCAATTTCAAGCTCTTTGCACCCTACGTCAAATTGGCAAATGAAGCGGGCTGTTCGCCTGCCCAACTGGCTTTGGCTTGGCTTTTGCACAAAGCGCCGCACATCATTCCCATTCCTGGCACTAGCAGCGTGCCACACCTCTTGGAGGATTTAGGAGCATCTGAAGTTCGTTTGAGTTCAGAAGTGATTACCCAACTTGAAGCCTTGATCAATGAAAAAACGGTCCATGGCAATCGTTACAGCGCGCAATCCAATTCCGAGGTAGATACCGAAGCTTTTGAATAGCGGGTCAGTCAGGTCAAGACTGACTAAGGTCGCAAGGACGGCCCATCGAGACTGTGTGCCAAGTTGCTTGGCTTCCCGTTGCGCCTTCAAGTGGCAAGGAAACCTAGCGCACCCTTTAAAAAAGTCATTGCAAAATAAGGGTTTACCCGATATTTAAATTTTCACATTCAAATCGTGAAACATGCATAATATTTCCAGTCCAAGCGGTCGGTTAATTCCATTCAACACCGATACTGCTTGTTATATTTGATTGAAAACAGCTCCTAAAGGGCAAGCCCAACATGACATCCATTCTTCAAAGTTTTGTCGCAGGCCGTTGGATCGGCTCGCAACCCGCTCAAGCTCTCTACAGTGCCATCAATGGCAAAGAGGTCGCCTTGACTCACTCGGAAAGTCTTGACTTTGAAGAAACCCTTCAGTTTGGTCGCACCGTGGGCCTACAAGGCATGCTTGCCTTGGATTTTCAACAACGTGCCTCAGCCTTGCGTGCATTGGCCAAATACTTGGGCGAACGCAAAGAAGAGCTGTATGCCATTTCAGCGCACACCGGTGCTACACGCATTGACTCTTGGGTGGACATTGAAGGCGGTACTGGCACCTTGTTCGCATATGCCGGCATGGCCGCCGGTGAGTTGCCCAGTGGCAATTTGATCCATGAGGGGCCCGTGACTTCTTTGGGCAAGAAAAACACCTTCGCTGGTACGCATATTTTGGTTTCTCGAGGTGGTGTGGCAGTTCACATCAATGCTTTCAATTTCCCAGTGTGGGGTCTGTTGGAAAAATTTGCACCGACGTTTTTGGCTGGCATGCCTTCTATTGGCAAGCCTGCCACTGCAACGAGCTACCTCACCGAAGCCTTGGTTCGGATGATCGACCAATCTGGCATCCTGCCAAAAGGCGCATTGCAATTGATCATTGGTGGCACTGGTGATTTGCTCGACCGCTTGGATGTGGCCGACGTGCTCACATTTACGGGCTCAGCAGACACTGCAGCCAAGCTGCGGGTGAATGCCAATGTCATTCGCAATAGCATTCCATTCAACGCCGAAGCCGACTCTTTGAACTGCGCTATCTTGGCCGATGACGTGACCCCGGATGACGAAGAATTTGATTTGTTCGTCAAAGAGGTGGTGCGTGAGATGACCGTCAAAGCCGGACAGAAATGCACCGCCATTCGTCGCGCCATTGTGCCGCGCAAACACTTGGATGCTGTGGCCGAAAAGATCAAAGCACGCCTGGCCAAAGTGGTGGTGGGTGATCCCTCTGTTGAAGGTGTGAAGATGGGCGCCTTGGCCTCCAAGTCACAGCAATCTGACGTGGCCGAGCGGGTGGCCTTGTTGCGTCAAAGCGCCGAGTTGGTGTTCGGTGGTGATGCCAATTTCAGTTTGGTGGGCGAGGGCGTGGCCCATGGCGCTTTCTTTCAGCCCACTTTGCTTTTGTGCCAAAACCCAATGGGCACGGACAGTGTTCACGATATCGAAGCTTTTGGCCCAGTCAGCACGCTCATGCCCTATGACAACATGGAAGAAGCCATGGCCTTGGCCAAGCGCGGTAAGGGCAGTTTGGTTGGCTCATTGATCACCAAGACGCCTGCTATAGCCGCGCACGTGGTGCCGCGTTTGGCGGCCAACCACGGCCGTCTGCATGTGCTTGACCGAGAGTCTGCCGGTGAATCAACGGGGCATGGTTCACCATTGCCTTCGCTCAAGCATGGTGGCCCAGGCCGCGCGGGCGGCGGCGAAGAGTTGGGAGGCATTCGCGCTGTGACACACATGATGCAACGTGCTGCCGTTCAAGGATCTCCCACCATGCTGACGGCCATCACGCGCGAATATGCCCGCGGTGCCGAGGTGATCGAAACGGGTACGCACCCATTCAAGCGTTTCTTTGAAGAATTGCAAATTGGAGAGTCTTTGCTGACGTCCAGCAAGGTGATTGGGGAGGCAGACGTCAAAGCCTTTGGCGAACTCACGGGTGATATGTTTTACATGCACTTTGACGACGAAGCCGCCAAAGCATCCGCTTTTGGAAAACGCATCGCGCATGGCTATTTGGTTTTGTCTGATGCCGCAGGTTTGTTTGTGGTGGCCGAACCGGGTCCTGTCTTGGCCAACTACGGCTTAGACACCTTGCGTTTTGTGAAACCTGTGGGCTTAGGAGATAGCATTCAGGTTCGCCTGACGTGCAAACGCAAAATTGACCGCAATAAGAAAGATGCCAATGGCCAAGGGCAGGGCGTGGTTGCATGGGATGTGGAGGTGACCAACCAAGACAAAGAATTGGTGGCCAGTTACGACATTCTCACTCTGGTTGCTAAGAGGCAATAATTTGCAGAGGCTTTCAAATCCCCTACAAAATTTGGGCTTAAATCAATCCAGGCTTTGCGATTTGTAAGACTTCATTTCTAATGAGAACATCGTTGGGGAGTAGCTCAATTTCTTCGTGCTCAGTACAGCCTCCAGGCGCACGTCGAGATCAACAAATCGTCATTACGGAGTTTTTACTTCCGGTTTGTTGGGCATATAACTGATTCATTACAAGCAAAGCAAGACCTTCGATCTCTCGTGTCACGCGT
>CANKOT010000044.1 GCA_947484245.1 Comamonadaceae bacterium | reverse complement strand
GTAATCGGAGGGTTTGAGATTTTTCGCGGTCATACCCGAATGATAGCGGGCGAAAAAAATGCCCCGAGCCTTGCGACTCGGGGCAAATCCACCTTTTCGGAGGGTGGAGGAGACAAACGGTTCGTGCTTCATTCAATAAAAAAGCACGACTGTTTTAAATTCTACAGAAAAAATGTTGCAGTGCAATACCTTTTCAAAAGCTTTACGATGCCAGTCGAGATAATTTTGAAAATTTGTAGAAAGAATTCACCAAAATGGAATGCACAGTTAGCTGGACAGGCGCTTCAGGCACGCGCTCGGGCATGGGTTTTGTGGCCGAAACAGGCAGCGGCCATGTGTTGATGATGGACGGCGCGCCAGATGCTGCAAAGCCTGAAAACGGTGGCCAAAACTTGGCGCCACGCCCCATGGAAACAGTTCTAGCGGGCACGGGCGGTTGCACGGCCTACGATGTGGTGCTTATTTTGAAGCGGGGCCGCCACGATGTGCAGGGCTGCTCTGTGAAGCTCACCTCAGAGAGGGCCGACACCGACCCCAAAGTGTTTACCAAAATTCACATGCACTTTACGGTGAAGGGCAAGGGCATTCCTGCTTCCGCCATTGAGCGCGCAGTGGCCATGAGCCACGACAAATACTGCTCGGCCAGCATCATGTTGGCCAAGACGGCTGAAATTAGCACCAGCTTTGAGTTGATTCAAATGTGATGGGCCACAGTGGTCATCACTTTGGCCGACGCACCCATCAAGCGCTTGATGGGCTCAGGCAATTCAGCTGCGCCCAATTTTTGCGCCATGCGGGCATGCGCCGCTTCGTCGATTTTCATTTGCGCCACGATGGCCTTGGAGGCCAGGTCATTGGCAGGCAGTTGAGACATGTGCTCTGCCAAATGCGCTTCCACTTGGTTTTCGGTTTCCACCACAAAGCCTAAGCTGACGCTGTCGCCGCCTAGTTTGCCTGCGGCATAGCCAATGGCAAAAGAACCGGCATACCAAATGGGATTGAGCAAAGAGGGGCGGCTGTTCAATTGTTCAAGCCGCTCTAGGGTCCATGACAAATGATCGGTTTCTTCGCGGCATGCGGCATCCAGCTTGGCGCGCAGCGCAGGGTCTTTGCAGGCCAAGGCTTGGCCGGTGTAAAGGGCTTGGGCGCAGACTTCGCCCACATGGTTGACACGCATGAGGGCAGCCGAGAGCGATTTTTCTACTTCAGACAACTCAGGCGGCGCTGGCGGTGCCAACATCTGGCCATCTGCCTGCTGTTGCAGCAGGTTTTGGGGCCTGGGCATAGGCCTTGAAGCCTTGGGTATGGCAAAGAGGGTGCGCAAGGCGCTGTCGGCGGCAAGGATCAAAGCATCGGCATTCATGGCGATAAGTTTAGCCCTCTTGTTGTGCCTAAGCAACAAATTCCCCTGCTTTCTGGTGATTTTCTTTGCAGACTGGTCTGACGTCTGGTGCAATAGCAACAACTTCCACAACGGAGGTTAGCTCAGTGTTCAGTGGCCCGCTATTTTGCAGGCCGCATAAATTGAGCCCTTGTTAAACCTTGGAGAACTTTTCAAATGAAAAAAACCCTAATTGCATTGGCAGCTTTGGCCGCCACAGCTTCTTTCGCTCAATCTACTGCCACCATTTCCGGCAACTTGGACTTTGCCAATGTGACCGTTGGAGGCACACAAGCTGCTTCTAAAGGTTCTACGATCACAACAACTTTTGGAACTTCCTCAACCAGCGTTTTGCGCTTCATCGCTGTTGAAGACCTCGGCGGCGGCATGAAAGCCACTGCTCAGTACAACTTTGACCCACGCAGTTTGTCTAACGACGCTTTGGGCAATACATTGAATGCAACAAGCACAGCCAACACCACTACTGGTTTGAGCCGTGACGAGTTGTTCGTTGGTTTGTCTGGTGGTTTCGGTAACATCCGCTTGGGTTCACCTAACTCCATCGGCCTGAACGCATGGCAGCCTTCATCATCATTGGGTACCGGCATTGGTTCTGGTTACACCGGTGGTGGCAGGGCTGGCACCATGACCAACTCATTTGTGCAAACACGTTACAACCGCTCAGTTCGTTATGACAGCCCAGTCATGGGTGGTTTGCAAGTCGCTGTGTTGTACGCAGCTGGCAACGACCAACCTGCTGTAACCGCCGCTCAGCAAATCCCCAACAACCGTCAAGCCACTGAAATCGGTTTGCGTTACGCTGCTGGTCCTTTGACATTGGCTTACGCCAACGTGGCTCAAGGTGCACAAACCAACGCAACTGGCTGGTACAGCTCAGCCACATTGGTTAACGCTAAATCCACTTCTGCTAATGTGTACAGCGCTTCCTACAACATGGGCGCCACAACATTGCACGCAGGTATGAACGACGGCAACCGTTTGGCTGCTGGTACAGGCGGCGTTGCTGTTGACAGCAAAGGCTCTAACGTTTCTATCACACACAACATCGGCGCTATTGGCCTGATGGCTGGCATGCGCAGCCAAAAAGTTGGCGCAGTCGAGTCCAAAGTGACTGGTTTGCGTGCTGACTACAACCTGAGCAAGACAGCTGCTTTGTACATTGGTTATGAGAGTTACGATAACGGTGCCGCTACTGCCAACGAGACAACAGCCACTGCTATCGGCCTGCGCAAGTCGTTCTAATTCCCTGCTGGCGCAAGCCGGTTGAGAGTTAAAAAAATTAAAAACCCACTGTGGTAACACGGTGGGTTTTTTCTTACAAAAATTCAATGGAGCAGCTATGCAGTCTGAAAATATAAGTCGACGCGATCACCTCAAGTGGATGGGGGCTGCTGGACTGTCGGCAGCTGGCTTGCCAGCATTGGGTCAAACCAGCAACTGGCCCGACAAATCGGTTCGATGGATTGTGCCGTTTGCGCCTGGTGGCACCTCCAGCATTGTGGCGCGCTCTATTGGCGCAGAGCTCACCAAGCAGTTGGGTGTGCCCTTTGTCATTGACAACAAAGGCGGCGGCGGCGGCGTGCCCGCCATGCAAGAGGCCTTGCGTGCACCGGCCGATGGTTACACCATTGTCATGAGCCACATTGGCTTGATGGCGGTCAACCCCCTCATTTACCCAGACAGCGGCTACGACGTGAACAAAGATTTCACCTCGGTCACCTTGCTGTCTCGTGTGCCCAGCTTGTTTGTGGTGCACAAAGATGTGCCTGCCAAAGATTTCAAGTCCTTTATTGCCTACGTCAAATCCAAACCGGGCCAGCTCAATTACGCATCGGCAGGCAATGCCAGTGCAGGCCATTTGGCCGTAGAAGCATTGAAAGTGGCCACGGGCATGTTCATCACGCACATTCCTTACCGCGGCACAGGCCCTGCGCTCAACGATGTGTTGGCGGGCCGCATTGAGTTCATGTCTGCAGGCACGCCTGCTTTGCTGCCGCACATCAAGAGTGGCGCCTTGCGTTGCATTGCCGTGGGCACCAATCAGCGCATTCCCGTGTTGCCCGATGTGCCCACCGTGGCAGAGCTGGGTTACAAAGACTTTGAAACCGTTCAGTGGTACGGCATCACCGTGCGCAATGGCACACCTGTTGAGATCATCAACAAGTTGCAGCAAGAGTGTGCCAAAACCATGAAGGCGCCCGAAGTGATCAAACGCAACGAAGCAGAAAGCGCCATTCCTGGGGGTGGCACACCGGCTGAATACGCGGCCTTCATTGCCAGAGAACAGGCGCGCTGGAAAGCCGTGGTTGAACGAGCCCAAATTAAACCGGGTTAAATGGGCCTAGCCAATCGATCAAAGACTTCACCACATGCCATGGCCGCAAGTTAACCGTTGGGTGGGGGCTGCTCTTTTGGGGGCAGCCGTTTTCACCCTGCACGGTTGCAGCAGTTTGTTGCCTAGCGATCTCAAACTGGCCACTTCAATCGGTCAAATCACTCAAACCCCAGTGAGTTGGCAACCAGAAGATCAATTGAAGTGGGAGTCGGTGAAGATCCCGGGCAAAGTGGCAACGGAGTATTCGCTGGTGCGAGTGAACAACCGCAGCAAGCTCAAAGCCAACGCCCAAGCTTCGGCCAGCATGTTGCGCCAAGATTTGCACATTGAGCCCGAGCGTTTGAATGCCTTGAGTTTTTCTTGGCAAATTCAAAAGCTGATTGCAGATGCCGACATGGCCCAGCGAGAGCGTGAAGATTCTCCGGTCAGGTTGGTGCTGGCATTTGATGGCGATCGCAGTCAGTTTTCGCCCCAAAACGCCATGCTGAGTGAACTCTCGCATGCTTTGTCTGGCAAACCAATGCCCTATGCCACGCTCATGTATGTGTGGTGCAACCATCGACCTGTCAATTCGGTTATTCACAATCCCCGTACAGATCGAATTCGAAAAATTGTGATTGAGTCTGGGCCGCAGCGAGTCAATCAATGGCTTTCCTACGAACGCAACATTCGGGCTGACTATGAAAAGGCTTTTGGTGAACCGCCAGGGGCATTGATTGGCATTGCCATCATGACCGACACTGACAACACTCGAAGCCATGCCCAATCTTGGTATGGCCCCATTGCCTTGAAGTGAAATGGGGATTCCCCTCTGTGCAAACGGGGGCTGTTTGTTGCATAGTTCAGTGTCGTTTTTCAGGGCCGTCCATGTTTGCTTTTATATTACAGCGCCTCATTCAGGCCATCATGGTCATGGTGTCGGTTGCTTTCATTGCATTTTTATTGTTTCAATATGTTGGCGACCCCGTTTTGTTCATGTTGGGACAAGATGCCACGCAAGACCAAATTGATGCACTTCGAAAAGACTTGGGCCTAGACCAAGCCTTCATAGTGCAGTTTGGCCATTTTCTTTGGAATGCCGTTCAAGGTGAATTTGGCATCAGTCTGCGGCAAGGTGCCAAAGTGTCTCAGCTCATTGCAGATCGCTTTCCCGCAACCTTAGAGTTGGCTTTGATCGCTGCAGGCTTGGCGCTTGTGTTGGGAATTCCCATGGGCGTTTATGCCGCGCTCAGGCGGGGCACCCTGTCGAGTCAATTGCTCATGACCTTCTCACTGTTGGGTGTGTCGCTGCCCACTTTTCTCATCGGCATTCTGCTCATTTTGTTTTTTGCAGTTCTCTTGGGTTGGCTGCCCAGTTTTGGCCGAGGTGATGTGGTCAAAATTGGTTGGTGGAGCACGGGCCTGCTCACTGCCAAAGGCTGGCAACACATTGTTTTGCCCGCTCTCACGCTGACCGTTTTTCAGCTCACCCTGATCATGCGCTTGGTCCGCGCTGAAATGTTGGAAGTGCTGCGCACCGACTACATCAAATTTGCGCGCGCGCGCGGCTTGTCCAATCGGGCCATTCATTTTGGCCATGCCCTTAAAAACACACTGGTGCCTGTGATGACCATCACCGGTTTGCAATTGGGGGGCCTCATTGCATTTGCCATCATCACAGAAACCGTGTTTCAGTGGCCAGGCATGGGCTTGCTGTTTATCCAAGCCGTGACGTTTGCCGATGTGCCTGTCATGGCGGCTTACTTGTGTCTCATAGCGCTCATCTTTGTGGTGATCAACCTCACCGTCGACTTGCTTTACTTTGCAGTCGATCCCAGATTGCGCGTTGGAAAAGCGGGCGGCCATTGAAGCAAATGCTCTGGCGCATGGCCTTCCTCCATACCTTCCTTTAGAAAGATTCAGACGGCATGTCCAATCCTATTTCCCGTTGGCTGAGCAGCGATGTTGGTTACAGCTTCCGGCAATCCAAAACCGCCATGGTGGCGGCGTTCATTGCTTTCGTGTTTATTTTTTGTGCGGTTTTTGCAAAGTGGATTGCCCCTTACGACCCCTTTGATGCTGCTTCGCTCGAACTCATGGACTCGCGCTTGCCGCCTGCTTGGTCTGCTGAGGGCAGTACCAAATATTTGCTGGGCACCGACGACCAAGGCCGCGATATTTTGTCGGCCCTCATGTATGGCACCCGTATTTCTTTGGTGGTGGGTATGTCTTCGGTCTTGCTTTCACTGGTGGTAGGCGTGAGCCTTGGCTTGATTGCAGGCTTTCGCGGTGGTTGGCTCGATGCATTCCTCATGCGTTTGTGTGACGTCATGCTGTCCTTCCCCGCCATTTTGGTGGCCTTGCTCATTGCCGGTGTTGGGCGTGCATTGTTTCCCAATGCCGATGACTCCTTGGCTTTTGGCGTCTTGATCATTTCAATTTCATTGACAGGCTGGGTGCAATACGCTCGCACGGTGCGCGGCACCACCTTGGTGGAGCGCAACAAAGAGTATGTGCAAGCGGCCAGAGTGACAGGCGTAGCGCCACTTCGCATCATGTTGCGCCATGTGTTGCCCAATGTGCTGGGGCCCGTCACGGTGCTGGCCACCATTCAGGTGGCCACCGCCATCATTACCGAGGCCACGCTTTCGTTTTTGGGCGTGGGTGTGCCACCTACGTCACCATCGCTTGGCACACTCATTCGCATTGGCAACGACTTCTTGTTTTCAGGGGAGTGGTGGATCACCATTTTTCCGGGCGTGACGCTGGTGCTCATTGCCTTGTCTGTCAATTTGTTGGGCGATTGGCTGCGTGACGCCCTGAACCCTCGTTTGCGTTAACTGTGTTTGATTCAAACGATGTGTTGAAAGAGAGTTCTATTTCATGAGTCTGTTACAAGTTCAAAATTTGGTGGTGGAGTTTCCCAGTCGGCACGGTACTTTGCGAGCTATCGATGACATTTCATTCGACATTGCACCCGGAGAAATTTTGGGTGTGGTGGGAGAGTCGGGTGCGGGCAAGTCTCTCACGGGTGCTTCTATCATTGGTTTGTTAGAGCCGCCAGGGCGCATTGCTTCGGGTCAAATTTTGTTAGAAGGCAAGCGCATTGACAATCTCACCAACGACCAAATGCGCAGCATCCGCGGTCGCAAAATTGGCGCTATTTTTCAAGACCCACTCACCTCTTTAAACCCCTTGTATTCCGTGGGCAAACAACTGACCGAGACCATTCAAGCCCACTTGCCCATGTCCGATCAAGAAGCGCGGCAGCGTGCCATTGCCTTGTTGCAAGACACTGGCATTTCAGCGGCCGCTGAGCGCATTGACCATTACCCGCATCAATTTTCTGGTGGTATGCGCCAGCGTGTGGTCATTGCCTTGGCGCTAGCTGCCGAACCCCAATTGATTGTGGCCGACGAGCCCACCACCGCACTGGACGTTTCCATTCAAGCGCAGATCATCAGCCTCTTGAAAAACGTTTGCAAAAAACGCGGTGCTGCCGTGATGCTCATCACCCACGACATGGGTGTGATTGCCGAAACATGCGACCGTGTGGCCGTCATGTATGCTGGGCGCATTGCCGAGATTGGGCCGGTGCATCAAGTGATTAACCATCCTGAGCATCCTTACACCGCTGGCTTGATGGCTTCGATTCCCGACATGGACACTGACCGTGAACGCTTGAACCAAATTGATGGCGCAATGCCGCGCCTCAATGCCATCCCCACAGGCTGCGCTTTCAACCCACGTTGCCCGCAAGTCTTTGATCGCTGCTTCAAGGAGCGCCCCAATTTGGCAGCGGTCTCAAGGGGCGGCCAAAACACGCCGACACAAGTGGCCTGCTGGTTGCACCAACCCAACACCTTGGAGGGCGTGGCATGAGCGTTCAAGATCCACAGCACCCTTCAAAAGCCTTGGTCATTGCCCATGACTTGGCCAAAACATTTGACGTCTCTGCCCCCTGGCTAAGCCGGGTGATTGAGCGCAAACCCCGTCAATTGCTCAAAGCCGTCGATGGCGTGAGTTTTGAAATTGAGCGCGGCAAAACGCTGGCCCTTGTGGGGGAGTCGGGGTGTGGCAAAAGCACAGTGGCCAGGTTGTTGGTGGGTCTGTATGAGCCCACTCGGGGTGGCCTGACCTTTGATGGGCAGGATGCGCACGCCGCCTTCAAATCTAGCGATGCCAAGGCCATGCGCAAGCGCATTCAAATGATTTTTCAAGACCCCTATGCCAGCTTGAATCCACGTTGGACCGTTGAGGCCATTGTGGGCGAGCCCTTGCACGAGCATGGCTTGGTCAAAGACGAGCAAGAGTTGAAAGATCGAGTGGCGCAATTGCTCAAGTCGGTGGGCTTGTCGGCGCTCGACATGGTCAAGTATCCGCACCAGTTTTCGGGGGGCCAGCGGCAGCGAATTTCGATTGCCCGTGCATTGGCCACCGCCCCAGAATTTTTAGTCTGTGATGAACCCACATCTGCTTTGGATGTGAGCGTGCAAGCCCAAGTGCTAAATATCATGAAAGATTTGCAGCGCGAACGCGGCCTCACCTATTTGTTTATTTCGCACAATTTGGCTGTGGTCAGGCATGTGAGTGACAAAGTCGGTGTGATGTATTTAGGGCAGTTGGTGGAGTTGGCCGACAAGCACACCTTGTTTGACAATCCGCAGCACCCTTACACGCGCATGCTGCTCGATGCCATTCCCAAGATGAAAGACACAGGCCGTGCGCGCACGCCAGTTCAAGGCGAAGTGCCCAATCCGCTCAACCCACCACCAGGTTGCAGCTTCAATCCGCGTTGCCCATTGGCCAATGCCAGATGCAAAACAGAGCGCCCTGTTTTGAAAGATCTCAATGGGATCAAAATTGCATGCCATGCGGTAGAAGAAGGCCGCCACTGAGGCCAAAAAAAAGACACCCGAAGGTGTCTTTTTGCTTGGCACAGTGATTTATTTCACAGTGACGTAGTACATCTTCGGCGCATCGTTGGAGTTGTGCGTCATGGTGACGTTCTTCTTCATGGACCAAGGGCGCATCTGATGGTGCAAAGGAATGACCAAGACTTCATCGCGCGCGATGGTCAGGCCTTCTTTGATCATGGCGTCGCGCTTGTTTTTGTCAACTTCAGTTTTCATGGACTCGACCAAAGCGTCAAGTTTGGCATTGCTCACTTTGGAATAGTTGAAGCTGCCATCGGCGCCTTGTGTGCGTGTCATGACCAAAGACTGCAATGAGTATTGTGCGTCGTAGGTGGCAACGCCCCAGCCGAGCAGGTAAGCGCTGGTGTCGAAGTTTTGGACTTTGGCAATGAAAGGACCAAAGTTAACAGCGTTGAGTTTGGTCTTGATGCCAATGCGAGCCCACATGTTCACAACAGCCTGACAAATTTCTTCGTCATTGACGTAGCGATTGTTGGGGCAGTCGAGGGTAAATTCAAAACCATTGGGGTAGCCAGCGTCGGCCAACAGTTTCTTGGCGCCTTCAGCGTCGGCGGGTGCCACTCTGTCCAAGTCTGCAGTATGACCGTTCACGCCAGGGGCCACCAAGATGCTGGCAGGGATCGACAAGCCGCGCATGATGCTGCGCTGGATGGCAGCGCGATCAATGGCCATGCTCATGGCTTTGCGAACACGGACATCCTTGAAAGGATTCTTGCCTTTGGGGCCATATTTCAACTCGTCACTGCCCAGGTCCAAACCAAAGAAGATGGTTCTGACTTCGGGGCCGTCCAACACAGACAAGGTGGATGTGCTGCGCAGGCGTGCAACGTCTTGCGTGGGCAAGTCAGTGACCGCATCGACGTTGCCAGCCAAAAGTGCAGCAATGCGGGTGGGATCCGACTTGATGGGGGTATAGATCACGTCAGTGACGTTGCCTTGCAGCTTGTCCCACCAAGCTTTGTTGTGAGTCATGACCAGCTTCTGGTCGGGCTGCCATTCTTTGATGACATAAGGACCTGTGCCGTTGGTATTGTTAGAAGCGAAAGTAATTTCTTTGGCTTTGTAATCCTGAACTTTTTCTGATTTGTTCCTGGTAGCCCAGGTCCTGCTCATGATCAAGAACGTGGTGAAGTTGTTGAACATAGTGGGGTTGGGTTTGTCCAAGATGACGTCCACAGTGTGGTCATCTACCTTTTTCATTTCCTTGACGCCAGCCACATAGATGGCCATCGTGCCTTGAGGCTGACGGATGCGATCGAATGAGAAGACGACGTCGTCAGCAGTGAAGTTTGAACCGTCATGGAACTTCACGTTTTTGCGCAAATTAAAACGCACGGTGCTGGGATTGACGTTGGACCAGCTGGTGGCCAGCGAAGGTTCAACTTTGTAATTTTTGTCATAACGCACCAAACCTTCGTAGGCATGGCCAACGATGTTGTTGGTGGTGGCGTGGTTTTGGGAATGGGGGTCGAGCGTCAAGATGTCATTTTGAGCGGCCCATTTGAGTTCGGCAGCTTGCGCGCCAGTGAAGCCTAGCAAGGAGGCCGATACGCCCACAGCCAGCGTGAGGCAGCGAGAGGTTTTGAGGAAGCGTTGGTACATGCTAAATCCTGTCTAAGTTGAATGACAAGCTCATTCTAGGGGAGGGTCATGCCCCATCGCAAGTGAAATCAGGGTAATTGCCCAGTGGGACAAGGCCAGTGTTATCGGTTTTAATGTGTTTTTTGCAGTCACGGGCGAGCCATTTATGAATTCGATCTTGTTTCAGTCGGCCAATGTGCTTGATGTGGCCACCTTGCAGCTCAAAACCGGGCAAGACGTTTGGGTTGAAAACGGCTTCATCAAGTCGGTTGGGCCGCACCAAGCCGACGTTTTCATTGCCTCTGGCACCAAGGTGGTCAAAGCCGAGGGCAAAACGCTCATGCCAGGCTTGATCGACTGCCATGTCCATGTCATTGCCGCGCATTTAAACCTCAACACCACCGCCAATCAACCCAATGTGTTTGCCACTTTGCGTGCCTTGCCCATCATGAAGGGCATGCTCATGCGCGGTTTCACCACAGTGCGCGATGCCGGTGGCGGCGACTGGAATCTGGCTGAGGCCACACGCACCGACATGGTGGAAGGCCCGCGCATTTTTCCATCGGGCCGGGCGCTGTCGCAAACCGGTGGCCATGGCGATGGCCGCCCGCGCAGCGATGTGATTGAGCCGTGTGGTTGCTCAAGCAGGGTGGGGGCATTGGCACGGGTGGTCGATGGTGTTGACAATGTGCGATTGGCAGTGCGCGAAGAAATCATGAAGGGCGCCTCTCAAATCAAGATCATGGCCTCAGGCGGTGTGGCCTCGCCCAACGATCCGATTCATTACCTGGGCTATTCAGAGGCCGAAATCAGAGCCATTGTGGAAGAGGTCGAGAACGCTGGAACCTATGTGATGGCGCATGCTTACACCCCCAAGGCCATTCAACGGGCCGTGGCATTTGGTGTGCGCAGCATTGAGCATGGCAACTTGATCGATGAAGCCACAGCACAGTTCATGGCCGAGAAAAGTGCTTACATGGTGCCCACCTTGATCACTTACGAGGCCCTGGCCAACGAAGGTGCTAGCTTAGGACTGCCTGCCGTGTCGGTGGCCAAAATTGAAACGGTTCGAAGCCAAGGCCAAAAGGCTTTGGAAATCTTGGCCAAGGCGGGCGTCAAAATGGCTCTCGGTTCTGATTTGTTGGGCGAATCGCACCGCCATCAGTCAGAAGAGCTGCGCATTCGGGCCAGCATCTTGGGCAATGGCGCGGCGCTGCAGCAAGCCACGCTGAATGCCGCTGAATTGCTGAACATGTCGGGTCAGTTGGGCGTGGTGAAAGCCGGCGCCATGGCCGACTTGTTGCTGGTCAATGGCAATCCGCTGGTCGATATCTCTTGCTTGTTAGGCCAAGGCGATCACATTGAAGTTATTGTGAAAGATGGCAAGTTGTACAAGCACTGAGTGCTTTGCCCCAGAGGCCGTCAGGTGTAGCGCTTGTTGCGCAAATTGTTTTTCATTTCGCGCAGTGCCGGTTGCAAGGTCTCACCAATGCGCAGCGCCACGGTGGTGGCCAAAATGTCAATGATGAGCAAATGCAACAGCCGCGACACCATGGGGCTGTAGCGGTCGTAGCTTTCGGGGTGATCGGCGGAGAGATGAATGTGACCACTCGTGGCCAGAGGCGAGCCGCTTGACGTGATCACAATGGTGGTTGCACCGCGCTTGTGTGCAATGTCACAGGCGTCCATCAAATCGCGGGTGCGACCTGAGTTGGAAATGACCACCACACAATCGCCTTTGCCCAGCATCGAGGCGCTCATCACTTGCATGTGGCCATCGCTGTAGGCGATGGTGTTCATGCCCAGGCGGAAAAATTTGTGTTGCGCATCTTGCGCCACGATGCCAGAGTTGCCAACGCCATAAAACTCAATTCGCTTGCCGGTGCTGTGTGTTTCTGCCAAGGCTTGCGCGGCCTGGTCCAAAGCAAAAGAAGACGCATCGTTGCGGTATTTCAAAAACGCGGCCACCGTGTTGTCGATGACTTTCACCGTCACATCGCTGGTTTTGTCGTCGGCATCAACACTACGGTGAATGAAGGGCACGCCCTCACTCACACTGCCAGCCAGCTTCAGTTTGAAATCAGACAGACCGTCATAGCCCACACTTCGGCAAAAGCGCACCACGGTGGGTTTGCTCACGTGCGCGCGCTCCGCCAATTCTGTGACTGGCAAATTTGCAAAGGCACGGGGATCTAGCAAAACCAATTTGCCGACACGTTGTTCGGCCGGTGCCAAGGAAGGCAGTGAGGCTTTGATGCGGTCGAGCATGGTTTAGTTCTCCTCAGACCAACAAAATCCGTCGCGCGCAATCATAGCGCTAGAGGCACTGGGGCCCCAGGTGCCAGCGGCATAGTGACGGGGGCCTTGAGTGTCGGTGGCCCAATGCTGAAGAATAGGCTCCACCCACCGCCACGCTTCTTCTTGCTCATCGCTGCGCACAAACAAATTCAAACGGCCATCTAAAACATCCAACAGCAAACGTTCGTAGGCGCCCACGCGTTCGCTGCCAAAGCGCTTGTCGAAATCAAGGTCAAGCTGAACCGAGCTTAATTTGGCCGAGGCCTGAAGGCTTGTAGGGATGCGTTTGTGTTGGCCTTCAGCAAACAGGTGCAGCTCCAAGCCATCCTTGGGCTGCAAATGAATCACCAGTTTGTTGACGCCTCCGGCAGGCGCCTGAAAAATAGCATGGGGTGTTGGGCGGAAATTGATCTCAATGTAGCCCTCGCGTGAGGCTAAGCGCTTGCCAGTGCGAATGTAGAAGGGCACGCCCGCCCAGCGCCAGTTGGCAATTTCGGTGCGCAGTGCCACAAAGGTTTCTGTGCTGCTGTTGGCATTCACGCCGGTTTCTGCGTTGTAGCCTGGCACCGCATGCCCGTTCACATTGCCCGCGCTGTATTGGCCTCGCACCACGTGTTGGGAGAGGGCGTCTGAGGTCCAAGGTTTGAGGGCGCGCAAGACTTTGAGCTTCTCATCGCGAATGGCGTCTGCATGTGCATTGATGGGCGGCTCCATGGCAATGGCGCACAACAATTGAAGGGCGTGGTTTTGCACCATGTCGCGCAGTGCGCCTGTGTTTTCGTAAAAAGCGCCGCGCTTTTCTACGCCCAACTCTTCTGCAATGGTGATCTGAATGTTGGCAATGTGCTCGCGGCGCCACAGCGGTTCAAACAAGGCATTGCCAAAACGCATGGCAAACAGGTTTTGCACCGAGGGCTTGCCCAAATAATGGTCAATGCGGAAAATTTGTTTTTCTTCAAAAACTTTGCGCACATTTTGGTTGATGGCCTTGTTGGAGTTGAGGTCGTGGCCCAGCGGTTTTTCCAACACGATGCGAGTTTGAGGTGTGTTCAGTTTGGCGATGGCCAGTTGTTCGCAGACCGTGTTGAACAGGGTGGGCGCAGTGGCCAAATAAAACACGACTTGGTCGGTTTTGCGCTCTGCCAATCTGGCGGCCAATTTGGCGTAGTCGGCTGGGTTGGACAAATCGACCCGCTCGTAATGAAGCATGGCCTTGAACAGGCCAAATTCTTCGTCGTTGGGACGTTTGGCGCCCTCAACTTGCTCAAACCGTGACTGAATGAGGGCTCGATATTGCTCATCGCTCATGGCATCGCGAGCCACGCCAATGATTCGGCCGCCTTCGGGCAAGGTACCGTGGCGAAACGCTTGGAACAGAGCGGGCATCAATTTGCGCCAAACAAGGTCGCCTGTACCGCCAAAAAAAACTAAATCAAAAGACATGTTCATTTGTTACATAAAAATGAGTTTGTAATGTAACTTTGTTTCATTGATAATTCAAGCCTAGCTCTCATTTTTTTCCATGAACCAACTCGACGCGCTCAAAACACACACCACCGTGGTGGCTGACACCGGTGATTTCAAACAGCTGGCTCAGTTTCAGCCACAGGACGCGACCACCAACCCGTCCTTGATTTTGAAGGCCGTGCAAAAACCCGAATATGCGCCATTGCTGGCAGAGTCTGTGGCCGCGCACAAGGGCGAGCCGCTGGATGTGGTGATGGATCACTTGTTGGTGCGCTTTGGTTGCGAAATTTTGAAGACCATTCCAGGCCGTGTTTCGACAGAAGTGGATGCCCGTTTGAGTTTTGACACGGCGGGCACCTTGGCACGCGCACGCCGATTGATGAGTTTGTATGAAGCGCAAGGTGTTTCGCGTCAACGCGTGCTGATCAAAATTGCTGCGACCTGGGAAGGCATTCAAGCAGCCGCTGAGTTAGAGCGCGAAGGCATTCACACCAACCTCACTTTGTTGTTTTCGTTTGCGCAAGCCGTGGCATGTGGCCAAGCCAAGGTGCAACTGATATCGCCCTTCGTGGGTCGCATTTACGACTGGTACAAAAAGACTGCGGGCGCTTCGTGGGACGAGGCAGCCAGTGCAGGTGCCAATGATCCTGGCGTGAAGTCTGTGCGCGCCATTTACAACTATTACAAGAAGAACGGCATTGCCACTGAGGTGATGGGCGCTAGCTTTCGCAACGTGGGTCAAATTGTGGCCTTGGCAGGCTGCGACTTGCTCACCATCAGCCCCGATTTGTTGGCTTTGTTGGCAGCGAATGAAACCGCCTTGACGCCTGCATTGAATGCGCAGGCTGCAAAGGGTATGGACTTGCCTTTGGTTGAATACAAGGAAGCAGGTTTTCGCTTTGCCCTGAACGAAGATGCCATGGCCACCGAAAAATTGGCTGAAGGCATTCGGGCTTTCTGTGTCGATGCCATCAAGCTGGAAGGCTTGATGTTGGCGGCGCAAAAGGCTTGATGAGGTCGTGTATGCGAGGTGATCAAACAGTCGCATGGCAAGGCTTGAAGGCGCTGGCGAAAGCGTTTTCTGGTTTTGATTTGCGTGATGCTTTTGCATCGGATGCACAGCGTGTGGTTCATTTCAGCCAAGAAGCGCCCGGCGTCTTTGCAGACTTGTCCAAGAACCATTGGGATGCGCGCATTGAAGCGCAACTTTTAGTTTTGGCAGAGCAAGCCGGGGTGTTGTCGTACCGCAATCGCATGTTCAAAGGCGAAGCCATCAACACCACAGAAAACCGTGCAGTGATGCATTGGTTGTTGCGGCATCCTCTTCAAGGAGCTGTAGCGGATGCGTTGCCTGCTTTGGTCAAGGCATCTTTGCATGAGGTGCACGACACCCTGAACGGCATGTTGTCTTTTGCCGAAAAAATTCGTTTGGATGTGCAAATTACGGACGTTGTGAACATTGGTATTGGGGGCTCTGATTTGGGCCCGCAAATGGCAGTGATGGCATTGCATTCTTGTGCCTTGAAGGGCAAGCGTTTTCACTTTGTGTCCAATGTGGATGGCCATGAGCTCGATGCGCTGCTGAATGGTTTGAAAGCCGAGAACACTTTGTTCTTGGTGGCCTCCAAAACCTTCACCACCTTGGAAACCATGACCAATGCCACGTCGGCCAAGCGTTGGTTTGAAGCGCAAGGCGGTACCGATGTGTCGCGGCACTTTGTGGCGCTCACCACCAACGTGGAAGCTGCTGGGCAGTTTGGCATTCAAACTTGCTTTGGCTTTTGGGATTGGGTGGGTGGTCGTTATTCATTGTGGTCGGCCATTGGTTTGCCTTTGGCCATTGCCATTGGCGCGGATCATTTCCGTTCGTTTTTGGCGGGCGCGCATGCCATGGACCAACACTTCTTGAATGCCGAGCCTGCGCAGAACTTGCCTGTGCGCTTAGGCCTGCTGGATGTTTGGTATCGCAACTTTTTGCACTACACCAGCCGCTGCATTGCGCCGTATCACAGCGCCTTGATACGCTACGCACCTTATTTGCAGCAGCTTGAAATGGAGAGCAATGGCAAGCAGGTGGATCATGCGGGGCAAACTTTGCCGTATGGCACCTCGCCCATTTTATGGGGCGAGCCGGGCACCAACGGACAGCATGCATTTTTTCAAATGCTGCACCAAGGATCAGATGTGGTGCCGCTTGAATTCATGGCTGTGAAGAATGCCACGCATGCGTTGCCCGATCATCAAGCTTTGTTGTTGTCCAATGCGCTGGCGCAAGCGCAAGCCTTGATGGTGGGCAAGTTGGACACGGATGGCCACAAAAACTTTGCGGGCAACCGTCCGAGCACGTTTATCTTGCTCGAAGATTTAACGCCCTTTAATTTGGGGGCCTTGATTGCTTTGCAAGAACACCGCGTGTTTGTGAGTGGTGCAGTGTGGGGCATCAACAGCTTTGACCAATGGGGGGTGGAGCTGGGCAAGGTTTTGGCCGAGGACATTCGTGCACGTATTTTGTCGGGAGATGTAGCGGATTTGGATGCTTCTACGGCGCAGTTGTTACACAAAATTCGATAGGCTATTTTTTGTCAGTGCGTCGCTCAATTGAATTGTCTGAGTTGAGCGCGACGAAAAAAACCCCGCAATTTCTTGCAGGGTTTTTTGAGCGAAGTCAAAAGTCCTTTCAGACCTTTGAAGCAGCAGGCAATTACATGCCCATGCCGCCCATTCCACCCATGCCGCCCATGTCAGGCATGCCACCGGCGCCAGATTCATCTTTAGGTGCTTCTGAAACCATGCACTCTGTGGTCAACATCAAAGATGCCACGGATGCTGCATTTTGCAATGCAGTGCGTGTTACTTTGGTGGGGTCCAAAATGCCCATTTCAATCATGTCGCCGTAAGTGTCGTTGGCAGCGTTGAAGCCGTAGTTGCCTTCTCCAGCCAACACAGCGTTGACCACCACAGATGGCTCGCCACCAGCGTTGTACACAATCTCGCGCAAAGGCGCTTCGATGGCTTTCAACACGAGCTTGATGCCAGCGTCTTGGTCAGCGTTGTCGCCCTTGATGGTGCCAGCGTTTTGACGAGCGCGCAGAAATGCCACACCGCCGCCAGCCACAATGCC
>CANKOT010000043.1 GCA_947484245.1 Comamonadaceae bacterium | reverse complement strand
GCGACTGGGGCCACCTGGTAAAAATGATGGAAAGTGACTGGGCCAGGGCTCAGTTCAAGGCGCTGGCAGAAAACCAGAACCTGCGCAAGATCGGCTCCCCCTGGTACTACGGCTCTCGGCACTTCACCACCAACAAAGTCGCGCTGCGCTCCGCCAGCGATGCCAAAAGTCTGAAGATCCGCGTGCCCGAGTCGCCCCTGTACATGGACATGATCCGTGCCTTGGGCGGCGCGCCCACGCCAATGGCGCTGGCCGAGGTGTACCTAAGCTTGCAGACCGGCGTGGCCGATGGCCAGGAAAATCCGCTGCCGACCATCAACTCCAACAAGTTCTTCGAGGTGCAGAAGTACCTTAACCTCACCGCCCATATCGTCAACCCGATGGTGCCGCTAATGAGCGAGAAGAAGTGGAAGGCACTGCCGCCAGCGGACCAGAAGCTGGTCAGCGAGGCATTCGAGGCCGGCGGGCAGGCCGCCACTACGGCGCTTCTCGCACTGGAATCCAGGCTGGTGGGCGAACTCAAGGGAAAGGGCATGACAGTTGTGGACTCTGACCGCGACAGCTTCCGCGCCGCCATGAAGCCCGTGTACGCCAAGAACGAGGCCGTCTGGGGCAAGGGCGTGCTCGAGATGCTGCAAGCGATGAAATAAGAGCTCTTGATGGCACACCCTAAAGTCCGCTACCTACTGAACAACTTCGAGGACGAGGTGGCCAGCCTCCTGATGATGGCCATCACGGTCATCCTGATATTGCAGGTCTGCACCCGTTACTTTCTGGGTGACCCGCTGTCGTGGACCGAGGAGGTTTCTCGCCACCTGTTTGTGTGGCTGGTTTTCTTCGGCGCCAGTGGCGCGATACGCGACCGCTCGCACATCGCAGTCGATGTTATCAGTGCGCATCTTTCATCGCGCATGCGACTCATCATCATGCTTGGCAGTAACCTGCTCGTGTTGTTCTTCCTGATCAATCTGCTCTATTGGGGTTCGCTCGCCGTGAGCCGCATGTGGAGTCTGTCCACGGCGACGCTTGAAATCCCGTTTGGTCTGGTTTACACCGTGTTTCCGATCACCGCAACGCTGATGATTTTCCGCACGATCACGCAGATGTACGAGGATGCTCAATCGGTCGGTCATGTCGAACGTAAGTCTTTGGGCGGCATCTGATGAAAAGCCTGTACCTCCTATGCTGGTGCGTACTCATGATCTTGGGCATGCCCATCGCTTTCAGCCTGGGCGCCATCTGCTTTGCATTTTTTTGGATTGACGGTGGTTCGATGACCAGCATGCCGCAGCGCATGTTCGCTGCACTGGACTCGTTCCCGCTGCTGGCGGTACCGGCATTCATCCTTGCAGGCGAGGTGATGAATTCAGGTGGGCTGACAAAGCGAATCGTCGAGTTCTCGCGCTTGCTTGTCGGCCACATCGCAGGTGGCCTAGGCCACGTGACCGTGCTCGCCAATGTGATCGTCTCTGGTATCTCGGGGTCGGCGCTTGCCGAGGCGGCCGGTGTTGGAAGCGTGATGATTGAAGCAATGAAAAAACAGGGATTTCACGCCGCATTCGCCGGTTCACTGAACGCGGCGGCGTCGACGATCGGACCGCTGATACCACCGAGTATTCCCTTCGTGATCTACGCAGTGATGGCAAGCCAGTCGGCTGGCAAGATGTTGCTGGCTGGCTTCGCCCCAGGCATTTTGGTGGCTATCGCACTGATGATTTATTCATACTTTGTGTCTAAAAAGCGCGGCTACCCCGTGAGCGAGCGCGCATCGTTTGGCCAGATCTGGCACGCCACGCTCAGCGCCTTCCCCGCGCTGATGACGCCCTTCATAATCATCTGGGGCATCGTAGGCGGCGTATTCACGCCCACCGAAGCGGCTGCGGCCACCGTCGTTTACGCCTTATTTGTGAGCCTGTTCTTCTACCGTGACATGCACTGGCGGGAACTCCCCGGCGTGTTCCGCAGGTCAGCCAAGACGACAGCTGTGGTCGGCTTCATTATTGCAACCGCCAATCTAGTGAGTTACGTACTCACGCGTGAACGAGTCCCGCAAATGCTGTCTGAAACGCTGCTCAGCATATCCGATGAGCGCTGGGTCATCCTGCTGCTGATCAATATTCTGCTTCTCGTGCTGGGATGCTTTATGGAGGGCCTGGCCATCATGCTGCTGACAGTGCCAGTGCTGCTTCCGCTTGTAGTTCAACTAGGCGTCGACCCGGTGCACTTTGGCGTGATCGTGGTGATGAACCTCATGATCGGCCTGATCTCTCCACCATTTGGCATGGCGCTTTTCGTGGTGGCAAAGGTGGGCAACATCCCCTTCGCGGACCTGGCCCGGGAGACCTGGCCCTTGGTGATCGCGCTGATCGTAGTGCTGATGATTTGTACTTTCTTGCCGGGGGTCGTTATGGCCTTGCCCAACCTTTTCCTTGGAGCCACCCCTTGACAGCCAAAGGAATCGCCCTTGCCCACTTTTTTTCAACGCAACCTGAGGACAACTACCATGAACTTGCTGATCTCCACCCGCAAATTGCTGGCGCTCGCCGTCGGCTCCACCATGATGGCAGGCCTGCCGTTGTGCGCCGTCGCGCAAGGCGCAGCTGACTACCCCAACAAGCCGATCGAGTTGATCGTGCCCTTCGGCGCTGGGGGCGGTACCGACGTGCTGGCCCGTGTGGTCGCTGAGGCGGCCAAAAAACATTCCAGCCAACCAATCACTGTGTTAAATAAGCCGGGTGCCACAGGTGGTATTGGCTTATCCGAAGTCGCTGCGGCCAGACCAGACGGCTACAAAATAGCCATGGTGACGGTCGAAATGGCCATCATCCCCCACATGGGGATTGCCAAGTTCTCACCAGAGAACGATTTCACACCCCTGGTGCGCTTGAATGCCGATCCAGTTGTGCTAACTGTCAGCGCAGATTCGCCTTGGAAAACCATTGAAGATCTGGTTAATGCAGCCAAAAAATCCAAAGATCCGCTGAAGTTTGGCAATGCCGGTACCGGCGGAGTCTCGCACCTGGCCGCAGCGGCACTGCAACAGAAGATAGGCACTACATTCACCCACGTACCTTTCCAGGGTAACGCGCCTGCAGTCCTCTCGCTGCTGGGCGGGCACATCGATGCAGTGACCGCATCGCCGTCCGAGGTGTTTACCTTCGTGCAGTCTGGCAAGCTTCGCGCACTCGCCGTTTTGGCTGACCAGCGCATCGGGGGCGCATTGGCTCAGGTGCCTACTTTGAAAGAGCGCAATATCGATCTGGCCATGGGCACATGGCGCGGCTTGGCTGCACCAAAAGGCATCCCGCCGGACGTGTTGGCCAAGCTTAATGCCATCGCGCTAAAGACAGCCAATGAACCCGCTGTAAAAGAAGCCATGGAAAAGCAGAACCTGGGCTATTCGGTAGCTGATGGCGAGACCTTTCGCAAGCAGATTGCCACAGACAGTGCGCTGTACAAGCAGCTTATCGACCAGATGGGAATAAAGTCCAACTGACGAAGTTATGCGGGTTACAAAATTGAGTTACAGCCTTTGCCCAATTTAGGTTTATTGCTATTTAATAGTGATTGCTTTTGAAGGGCAACCAGGCTGCGGTAGCCCCATTCGGCCAGCGCCAGCAGCGTATCCAACTCGCAGCGGCTGAACTTCGTCCGTGCCCTGTACTTCCACAATTTGGGGCTAAGTGTTGGTGTGGGCGCAGCGCGGACATTATGACAAAGCCAAACAGGCTCCGAAGTCTGAGAAGTAGCAGCGGCAATTTTGCTTTCCGTCTTCAAATGGTTTGAGACAGATGGGTTAATTTTTTAAAGGAGAGATTGGCTTATTGAAGTTTCACAAATCAGCGGTAATCTTTTTACCATTAGTTACATAATGAATTCATGCGGCTTTTCACAAAATTTATACATACTCCAGCCCAATGCATGTCAAAAAGGAAGGGGGGCCATGCGCAGGCTGCCCGTTTGAGCAAATTATTATGCAAAGGCTGACGGGAGTCCCAAGGCCAATAAGTGGGGGTACGGGGTGGGTGGGGTCTCGGTGGACGGGAAATTGAAAGGGGCAGGGGGCGATACAACTTAAAATGGGTTGGATGACTAGGCATTCGCAAACTCACCAAGTTGCCCCAAAGCTCAATAAAACGGCATGAGACTACTAAATGTCGGTACTTATGTCGGTACTTTAATTTATAAAAATTAAAAGTCCTTATATTTATTGGCTTTCAAGACAATTTTCGATTCCTGTCGGAGCACCAGAGTAGCACTTCAGCCCGTCTCACACCGCCTCAAACCCACTGTTTTAATTGGGTTTTTTATTTTTATCAGTTTCAATCGGTATCATCTTGTTTCAGGACATACCGACATTTCGGGGGCGGTAGATCTGCGTTAGGACTCCCCCCTGTTGCGCCAACACAGCCTTCGTTTCAGAACTTCATAATAACCAGTCCCAATGGGCGAATAACTAATTGCAATGTGTTTGGTAACAATGTGACATGCAACTAACTTAACTTTGCATTTCATGACACGCATAGCAGGAACTAACATCATCAAGGCTCCCTGCTGCGGCGCTTTATATTCAACGACTGCTTTTGCTTCAATCAACTTCATGGCTAGTGAGCACTGGACAGACGGCGCAACTGAAAACTCTTTATCTCAGTCTGATGGCGGACTTCGCCGCTGTAAATGCGGAAGTTACTTTCTCTCAGGCTATGCCGATAGAGTTGGGTTCATACCAAAGAATACCGGGCAACAGCGAGAACGCGGTCAAGACGCAAATCTGGTGCGCCGTGTCCACCTACGTGCTCATCGCCATTGTTAAGAAAGAACTTCAATTGAACGCCTCGCTCTACACTTTGTTACAGATCTTATCGGTCTCGATATTCGAGAAAACCGAGGTTTCTAGCGCCTTGCAGCACGATCGAAACTCAATCGATAATGCTGACAACGGTAACCAGTTGAATTTATTCAATTTTTAACCGGACACTGGTGAAAAAATGCAATAAAACTAAGAGGTAGTTCAATGGAAAACATACTCGCCATACTTGCTTTACTGGCAACGGTATTTCTGTCGATTAAAAGTCGTGGCTCAATATTTGGGTCCTGTCCATTTGCAATGAAAGTTAAACACTTGAGCGTTCATCAATATCAGTTTTTCTTGGTTTGTGGCATCAGTTTGTTGACAGCCAACACTGCGCACGCGCAAGCCAGAGCGAGGCCTGCCCAGCCAGTCGCTGCTGAAGCGCCGGCCAGTTCTTGCGTCATTGCAGAGTTTAGGCAAGTTGCTTTGCTGATTCATGATCCTCTCGAACGTCAAAACAAAGCCATTGAATGGCTCCAAAAGAATGGCGGCAGCTGCTCACTCATGCAAATGTCCATTTTGATTTCCAGCAAGGCATCCTTGTTGGGCACTTCAGACAGCGTGGCATTGGGCGCAGTCATTGACGCTATCGTCGAAAAAAAATTGGGCAGTGACCATGCCGCAGTGAGTCGGCGCTATCGCCCTGAAGTTCAAGGTCCAGCAAAAGGTCGGGAAGAAGCGCCACCCGCCAAAACCACTATGGCGGGTCCTGGGCCGAAATCTCCGACGGATGGGCCAGTCGCAGGTGCGCCTGCTGCTACAGTGGTTGCGATGGCGAGTCCAACTGCTGCCATGCCCGCGCCCAACATCAACATCAACATGGGTGGCGTCAAGCAGCCTGAAGAGGATATGTCGCGCAAGTTCCCCTTGCCCACTGAGCCCATGTTTGTTTTTCCCCCTGAGTTTGGAACCCCAGTTATCAATTACTTTGGAAAAATCAGGCGCCAATTTGTACGCTCATTTTTCATGGAAACCTTGTCCCCTGGCAAATGTCCTGAAGGCATGAATTGGCGCAATGATGCTTGCGAAGCTAGCTTCAAGGTGGCTTGGAAATTTGGCGAAAAACTGCCTCAAGGCACCAAAACATACCCCATCGAACCTAAGCTGATCGAGAAACTGAACTTTGACCCTGGCTACACTTTCGTGAGAGTGGGCGGCGACATATTTGCGTTGGAGCGCGACACCGGCAAGGTGGCCGATGCGGTCATCAACTTAGGCAAGCTAAGCTAAGCCTTGGTGCTTATTGGGTGCAAGTTCGTGTCCGGGTGATGCTACCGTCTGAGCTAAAATCCCCTTGCTGAATAAACGCAGAGCCATCAGACCCCACCGTGGTTAAACCCATGGTGGTGTACGAAGTGCATTCAGTTGAGATGCTCAAACTGTCAGAGATTTTCCGTCTTCAAATGGTTTAAGACAGATGAGCTAGTTTCTTAAAGGAGAGATTGGCTCATTGGTTTAAAAGTTTAAACGGTTTCAAGTTGATGTTGTATTCGTCTGCTTTGAATGGGCAAATTATTGACTCATGCGATTCCGAGCAGTTTCACTCATCAAAATCTGCGTAATATTTAAAAGCAAAAAGCCACTGACTAAAAAATCAGTGGCTTTCAATTTGGTGGGCCCACCAAGATTTGAACTCTGGACTCGGCCCTAGTTCAAGCTTCAGGACGGGGCATTTAACGAAAAGCAAATAGGTGATTTTGAAAATTGGCTTTTTACGCCGAAATCTTACGGCTTTGTCATTATGACGACTTAGCCAAAATACCGGGCCACCCCACGCCAGACTTAGCGCACTTTGAAAAACTGATGGGTCAAGTCAAAGTTTTAGCTGAGGCTTAAGATTTAAACAGCCCCAACTTGTTCAGGTCGAATTTGCTGGCGTTGGGCAATACTGTTTTGACGTCGGTAGAACTCACACCAAACCACGTTGCCAGTTCTGCCCCAAGCTGTTCAATGGCGGTAGAAGGCAATAGCCTGCCACTGCCAACTTGTTGGGTGTGGGTCAATCCAATTTCTGGCGCAATGCCAAAATATCGACCCCCATTGACCGCGCCGCCCATCACAAAATGGTGGCTACCCCAGCCATGGTCCGAGCCATCGCCGTTGGAGGCCAGTGTTCGGCCAAAGTCTGATGCCGTGAATGAAGTCACCTGATTGCTTTTACCCAAGGAAATCATGGCATCGTCAAACTCCTTCATGGCGGAACTCAATTTTTGAAGCAAGGCAGGATGTTGCGTTGGTAAAAAATCGTGCAGATCGAAACCTCCCATTCCCACCATAAAGACCTGCCGCTTAATACCCAATACAGACTGCTGCTCTATCAGTCTGGCCACCATTTTGAGCTGCGCTGAAAGAGAGTTGGTTGCAGATGTGGGAAACAATGAATTGACAGTGGTGGATGCCGTGGTGCCGATGGCCGAAAAAATACCATCGTAGGTGTCCAGTGCACGTTTGGTAACCGTTGAATAATCGTTGGCCATTGGAATGGCACTTGATTGAGTGATCAATGTTTGCAGCGCATTGGCACATGTTGCAGAGCCAAACAAAGATTTGCTCCTAATGGCATTGACGGTGGTGGCGCCCGAGCTGCTCATTTGGTACGAAATTGCATTTTGGCCAGACAAAAACAGGGCATTGCCATTGACCGATATACAGGTTAAAGCAGAGCGCGAGTTGCCGCTCATAAGAAGATCGGCAGCGCGTCCGCCCCAGCCCGTGGCAGCACCTTCTGCTTGATAAGAAGATTGCCAATAAGCCTGCTGATCATTGTGCGAAAACAGCTTGGGTGGCAAGGGTACCGACTTGTTGTTGTATTGGGCCAGTGAAGTGGGTACAAGCAAGGGGCCGATGTTCATCAAGACAGAGGCCCGCTTGTTTTCAAAGACAGACTTCAATGCAGACATTTCTGGATTGAGGGCCATTTGTCGGCCACCACTTAATGGCGTGCTCAATGCGGTAGCGGCCAGTGCATCGCGCGGGATGGCAATGCCATCGTAAATGCTCCCAGCCGTGATGGTGCCTTTGCGGATGTTGAAGTAGGTGCTGTGGGTGCTGAGGTCGTAGGGAATGACGGTGTTGTAGTGGTCGTTGGCACCAAATAAAAACACACACACCAACGCCTTGTAATCGTTGGCCGATTGGGCTGCCGCATTGGCCATCAGCCCCAGGCTGCTGGCCATGGGCATACCCAATCTTTGCAGCGCAATAACCGCGCTGCTTTTTAATATAGACCGGCGGTTCCAGTGTTGCGGATTGTCAGCAGAGTGGCGCATAAATTCACCTTTGAATGAGGTAGTCTGGGCTGCTCATGAGCATCAGAATGGCAGCGTAAATGCGATTGAGAACACCTACATCTGTAGCGGCCGAAATGCTGCCGACGGCTGAAGAAATGAGGCTCAGATTGGCGTCAGACACATTGCCAGCAGCAAGGCACAGGTTGAGATGTGCCACCAAACTGACCGGGTCTGCTGCCAAGGTTTTTTCATAGCTGTAATCTGCTTTGACATTGCGCGCATTGTTCACGGTGACCGCCATGTAGTTGATATAGCTCACCACGGTGGGTTCTGTCAAAATTTGAAACTCAGGTGCCAGCAAATTTTGCGCGGCCAATTGTGTTTGTGGCGGCATGTACCCGGGCCTGAAAAAATTAAACACGCTGGGCGCACGCAGCGGCATTTGTCCTAGCGTGGTGTCGGTGTCTGTATTACCCAAAGTCCAAGCACCATCAGAGGATGTGGCGTTGAAGGTGTGGCCCCATTGCAAAAGACGCACAACAGGTTCTGTGAGCTTGCCAAAGCTTGGGGCAGGATTGGTTTGCCTGGCTTCCGCATCCGTCAAGATGGCCGACCACACAGCTTTCAAATCGCCTCGAATGTTTTTGCCATTGTTTTCAAAAACCTTCACAACTCTGCCCACATAGGCGGGCGAGGGGTTACTGGTGACCAAGCGCTGAATCAATTGTTTGACCACAAACGGCGCAGTGTTGTTGTGATTAAAAAGGGCGTCCAGCGCTGTCTTGAGACTTTTAATGCCATCTGTGCCAGCAGGAATCACCACGTCTAAAAATCTTTTTTCTTCGGGGCTGTGAAGACTGGCATTCAAGCTCATCGGCAGGCCATGTCGGTAGGCGGTCGCTGCCAATTCAGCTTGTGGGTCTGTGCCGGTGGCATTGTCCCAGCCTGTAAAAACGCGGGCCAAGCCCAGCACATCGTTGTTGTCGTACGTTTCAATGGGCTTGCCCAGTGAATCCAATTTTTGGGTTCCGTCCGAGTTGAGTTCATAAAGGCCAATGGTGAACAACTGCATCACTTCTCGCGAGTAGTTTTCATCGGGCGCTCTGCCCGTGGTGGCATTGAATTTTTGGTTGCCCTTCATGTTGAGATACGTACCCATGGCCGAGGACAAGGTGACACCCTCTAACAAATCGCGATAGTTGCCCAATGCATTTTTTTCAAGAACGTCCCAATAATTGGCCAGTGCAAAGTTGCGCCAGTTTATGGGCAGACCTAAATACGATACAACAAAAAGCTCAGACAAGGCAAACGTTGCGCGTTGGCGCAAGGGATCGGTGGCCCCAAACAATTTGCCCCACATGGCTTGAGACCAGCCCCCGTCGCCATTCACATTGGTGCTCACCGCAGCGTCGTTAAATCCCTTGTTAATGAGCCAACGTGTCATGCTCAGACTGGTGGGCGTAGCGGCTTGGCCATTGATCCAGTTTTGTAAACCTGTAGATGCCAAGTCTCGAATTTCTGCCAGAGTTCCGCCCCATGTGGCTTGACGAAGAAAACGAGAAGCGTCTGTTAATTTGGCATTGAGCTCTGCGGGGCTTAGAGAATTTAAGGCCGTGTTTGTAGCGGCGCCAGTGCCACCCCCACATGCTGAGAGCGCAGAGGCACTGGCCAGAACAGTCAGCGCAAGCAGATTGCTGTCTGATGTTTCAACTTGTGTTGTTTCGATCATCATCGCGTCCCTGTTCAAATTTGGATAGATACAACAGATTTTGGATTTGATGTTACTAAACTTAAATGGCTAATTGGTGTCAATAAATGGGTCAGATGAACATTAATTTCCAATCAGGGGTGATAAAGACTAAGGGGGGGGCTGAACGATTTCTGGTACCCCAGTATGAGGAAGCCCTAAGACTCGAAACCACTTTGTCCAAGGTTGGACAAAGATTCTTGAATTTTTATATTGCGGCTACGAAACAGTGATTAACCTGCTTGGAGAGGGCTATCTCAAAAACGGGGGGTGGGGGTACGGTGGGGTCTTGCGGGGCTGTGATTTGATACTTCAGGTAAGTTTGCGGCCTAGGTAGGGGTCGTATCAATATTGCAGGGGGGCGGTGAAGCAGTGTCGGAGCACCAGTGCATGCTACTTCCTGCACCCTTCCTTCAAGTCCATCACTTTGCTGCGAAGGGTGTGTGCCCAGGCTCTTCGGTCTAGGCCATTTGCCACTTCCAATTCGCCAAACTGAACCACTGCCTTCAAGCCTCTCGAATTGAGCGTGCTCCAAATAGACCCCACCAAGGTGTCGTCGCCAATAAATCTTGCCGCCAGCGAAATCTCATTTGTTTGAGCATCTACAAATTGAAGCGCCAAAGGCTGAACAGGCGCATTGGCATCAATGGCAGACTGAATCAGATTGGCATGAAACGGCAACATATCGAACCCATCCCCCGTAGTGCCTTCTGGAAAAACTGCCAACACATCGCCCTCAATCAAGGCTCGCGCCATTTCCTTCACCATGCGCACGGCGTCTTTGCGGTTTTCGCGCTCGATGTACAAAGTGCCAGCACCTGTGGCTAGGGTGCCAATTAGGGGCCACTCTCGCAATTCTGATTTAGACACGAAGCGGCAATGCCGAGTAGCGTGAATCACAACAATGTCTAACCATGAAATGTGATTGCACACCAACAAAGCAGGCCCCAGCAATACTGGCTTGCCGCGCACTTCAAGCTCAATGTCCCAAATGCGCAAGAGCTGCGTCGCCCACACCTGTACCCGAGCCTCTCTCTGATGTGAATTTAATTTAGGAAACCGAAAGTAAATGGTGACCCAGCCCACCAGGACATGCCAAATACCGCGCAAAAGCTTAATGGCAACGCGCATCTTTACGATGAGTAAGCCACTTGTCCGCTGACCAAGGTGAATTTAACTCTGCCAGGCAAGTCATAGCCAGAGAACGGCGTGTACTTGCCTTGGCTGCGCAAGTTGTCAGCCGTTACTTGCCAATGCGCTTCGGGATCCAAAATGCACACATCAGCCTGGCCGCCCACCTTCAGTTGGCCCATGTCTTGTTTGAGCACACGTGCCGCTTCGTTGGTGACTGTGGCAAGGGCGCGCGACAAAGGCACTTTGCTGTCTTGCGACCATTTCAAAGCCAAGCTCAGCAACAACTCCAAGCCCGTTGCACCAGGCTCAGCTTCTGCAAAAGGCAATGCTTTTTCATCTTCACTCACAGGGCTGTGGTCTGACACCAATGCATCGATGGTGCCATCTGCCAAAGCTTCGCGCAGTGCATCGCGGTCGCGCTGTTGGCGCAATGGGGGGGACACGCGTGCACGGCTGTCGAAGTAGCCCACATCGGCGTCGGTCAGGTGCAAGGAGTTGATGCTCACATCGCACGTAATTGGCAAACCATCTGCTTTGGCTTGGCGCACCAAGGCCACACCCGCGGCACTGCTAATGCGGCACAAGTGCACACGCGCTTTGGTGCTTTTGAGCAATTCAAAAATAGTGTGCAAAGCAATGGTTTCTGCAGCCACTGGCACGCCAGACAAACCCATGCGCGTGGCCAATGGGCCACTGGCGGCCACGCCTTTGCCCAAATGCAATTCTTGTGGGCGCAGCCACACGGTGTAGCCAAAAGAATTGGCGTATTGCAAAGCACGTTGCAGTACTTGTGTGTTTTCCAGGGCCACTTCGGCCTGGCTAAAGCCAACGCAACCAGCTTCGGTCAGTTGCACCATTTCGGTCAAAATTTCACCCTTTAGGCCGCGCGTCAATGCACCCAGAGGCATCACTTTGGAGCGATTGAGTTTTTCGGCTTTGAAGCGCAGCATTTCGACTAAACCTGGTTCGTCCAACACGGGATCTGTGTCAGGGGGGCACACCAAGCTGGTTACACCACCCGCTACGGCAGCTGCCAATTCTGAATCGAGCATGCCTTCGTGTTCATGCCCTGGCTCTTTCAGACGCACTGACAAATCAACCAAGCCGGGCATCACGATGCAGCCCTTGGCATCAATGGTTTTTTGCGCTTGAAAATCTGCAGGCGCTTTGCCAATGGCCACAATTTTGCCAGCCGATATGGCCACATCGGCCACGCTGTCGGTTTTGCTATGGGGGTCAATGACACGACCGCCTTGAATCAAAATTTTCATGGTCTTGGTTCTTTCTTCTATTTCTTCTAATTAGGCTTCATTGCCTGCCACGATACTCATCACGGCCATTCTCACTGCAATGCCAAAGGTCACTTGCGGCAAGATCACACTTTGTGGGCCATCGACCACCGCAGAGTCAATTTCCACGCCGCGGTTAATGGGGCCGGGGTGCATCACGATGGCATCGGGCTTGGCCAGTTGCAGCTTTTCTGGCGTGAGGCCAAAGCGTTTGAAGTACTCTTGACTCGATGGCAACAAAGCACCACTCATGCGCTCGTTTTGCAAACGCAAGGTAATGACCACGTCGCAGTCTTTGATGCCTTCTTCGAGGTTGTGAAAAACCTTCACGCCCATTTGCGACATGTCTGAGGGCACCAAGGTTTGAGGGCCGACCACACGCACTTCGGCGCAACCCAATGTGGTTAGCGCGTGAATGTCTGAGCGCGCTACACGTGAGTGCAACACGTCGCCCACAATGGCCACCGTGAGGTTGGTAAAGTCTTTTTTGTAGTGGCGAATGGTGTACATGTCGAGCAAACCCTGCGTGGGGTGTGCATGGCGTCCGTCACCGGCATTGACCACATGTACATGCGGCGCCACGTGCTGCGCAATGAGGTAAGGCGCTCCCGACTCGGAATGGCGCACCACAAAAATATCAGCCGCCATGGCCGACAAGTTGGCAATGGTGTCGAGCAGCGATTCACCCTTAGAGGCAGACGAGCGCGCAATGTCGAGGTTAATCACGTCAGCCGACAAGCGGGTGGCCGCAATTTCAAACGTGGTGCGTGTGCGTGTGCTGTTCTCGAAGAACAAGTTGAAAACGCTTTTGCCGCGCAGCAAAGGCACCTTTTTCACTTCGCGGTCACTCACGCTCACAAAGTTGGCAGCGGTGTCTAGGATGTGCGTGAGTATGTCGCGCGACAAACCTTCGGTAGACAGCAAGTGAATGAGCTCGCCGTTTTTGTTGAGTTGGGGATTGCGTTTGTAGAGCATTGTTATTTTTTTCCTACTGAACTTGAATCGTCTTGCGTTTGAACTTCAAAACTGAACTCGCCGTTGTCTAATCGCACCAGCGCCAACGACTGCGTATCAGGCAAGGCCACACGCGCAGCCGCATAGTCTGCTTGAATGGGTAGCTGGCGTCCGCCACGGTCGACAAGCACCGCCAGCCGCACGTTGGCGGGCCGGCCGTAGTCAAACATTTCGTTGATGACGGCGCGAATGGTGCGGCCGGTGTAGAGCACATCATCCAAGATCAGCACATCGGCACCTTGAATTTCAAAGGGCAAGTGGGTTTGGCCGCCAGCTGACAAGCCGCGCTGCGCAAAATCGTCGCGGTGCATGGCAGAAGAAATACTGCCGTGCTTGCCACTCAAGCCCAGATCTTTTTGCAAACGCTCGGCCAGCCAAGCGCCGCCCGAGGTAATGCCCACCAAACGTGTATCGGATGTGCACATGGCTCGCACACCGCGCAAGAGTTCGCTGTACAGCGCCTCTGCATTCAAAGCCAATGCACTCACGGCAGACTCCTTAAAAATTGTTCCAAAATAATGCACGCCGACGCAGCATCAGCATCTTTCGCGCCATTCGAGATGGCTTCTGTGGTGCTGTAGCGCTCGTCTACTTCGTACACAGACAAACCAAAGCGGCCGCGCAATTGACGGGCAAACTTTTGAGCGCGCAAGGTGTTTTCGTGGGACGCGCCATCGGGATGAAAAGGCACGCCAACCACCAAAGCATCGGGCGTCCACTCTTTAATACGTTTTTCAATGTGGGTAAATCGAGCATCGCCCTCCGCCACCACCGTGGCTTGGGGCGTTGCTTGTCGCAACATGCGATTGCCTACCGCCACGCCCGTGCGCTTCATTCCAAAATCAAAAGCCAAAAAACTCTGCTGCGACGCAGGCACAGTGAGCGCCTGGTCTAGGCTCATGCGTGGCCCGCCTGGTTGGACAACATCCAAGGCTGTAAGCCCAACAAGGCCAGGGCTTTTTCGTAACGCTTTTCAATGGGCGTGTCAAAAATAACCTCTGGGTCAGCCTCAACGGTGAGCCAACTGTTTTCGCCTATTTCAGACTCGAGTTGGCCTTCGCCCCAAGATGCATAGCCCAATGTCACAAGCACGCGCTTGGGGCCAGAGCCATTGGACATGGCTTCAAGAACATCTTTGGAGGTGGTCATGGCCAGTCCCCCAGGAACGCTCAAGGTAGAGGCATATATGGAGTTGCTTTTTGCATCTAATTCAGGCGGCAAAGCTGAAACAGGTTTTTCAGAATTTTCTGAATCAGCTTCTAGCATGGGATCGTGCAGCACAAAGCCACGCTCGGTTTGGACCGGGCCACCATGCAATACATTGGATTGCAATAAGTCTTCTCGGTGTAGGGGTAACTCGACTTTGTCAAACAAATGCTTCAGACTGAGATCGCCGGGTTTGTTGATGATCAAGCCCATGGCACCCCGCTCGGAGTGTTCGCACAGATACACCACACTCTTGGCAAACGTAGGGTCCTCCAAACCAGGCATGGCAATCAAAAAATGATGCGAAAGCAAAGTGGAGGCAAAATCGGCAGACATGTCCCAATTTTAACGGCCTCCAACCCATGCACAAAACCTTTTCTACCGGCTTGGTCTGGTTTCGGCGAGATTTACGTGTTGCAGACAATGCCGCACTGTTCCACGCCCTCAAAAATTGCCACAAAGTGCATTGCGCTTTTGTGTTTGACACCGAAATCCTCAAACCACTGCCCACCCTCGACCGCAGGGTGGCCTTCATTAGGGAATCTTTGGTGGAATTGGACAATTTGCTGCGCCAAACCGCCGCTCAAGCCGGTCTTGAGCCCAAAGTAGCCGCCCAAGTAGGCCTCATTGTGTTGCAGGGTAGCCCCGTCAAAGAAATTGCACAACTGGTCAAAAGCACAGAAGCACAAGCGGTTTTTGCCAGCCACGACGATGAACCTGCGGCCCTGGCCCGAGACGCCCAAATGCGCGGTGCATTGGCCAACGCAGGTGTTGCCTTTCATACCTACAAAGACCATGTGGTCTTTGAACGCCAAGAGGTCCTCACCCTGGCCGGCAAGCCTTACACCGTCTTCACACCCTACAAAAACGCTTGGCTCAAAAAAATCCAAGCGCAAGATTTGGCGCAGTACCCCGTTGAAGAGCATGCGGCAGCACTGGTCCCAAGGCCCAAGGCCTTCCAAGTCGCCGTGCCCACTTTGGCAGACATCGATTTTGAAAGCATCGACCTGAGTGCCTTGCATTACAAAACGGGGGTGTCTGGCGCACAAGCTCTGCTCGAAGACTTTTTACACCGCATCGATCGCTACGACGAAACCCGCAATTTTCCAGCCATCAAAGGCCCCAGTTATTTAAGTGTTCACCTGCGTTTTGGCACCGTGTCCATTCGCCAATTGGCCCTTGAGGCCTGGCGCCGATACAAAACCAGCCAAGGCGCCAGCGTGTGGTTGTCCGAACTCATTTGGCGTGACTTTTACGCCCAAATTTTGGCCAATTTCCCGCACGTGGCCGAACGCAGCTTCAAGGCTGAATACGACCACATCAAGTGGGACCACGGCCCGCATGGCAAGGCCCTGTTTGCCGCTTGGTGCGAAGGGCGTACGGGCTATCCCTTAGTCGATGCCGCCATGGCCCAAATTAACCAAACTGGCTACATGCACAACCGCCTGCGCATGGTGGTGGCTTCGTTTCTCACCAAAGATTTGGGGGTGGACTGGCGCTGGGGCGAAAAGTACTTTGCCCAGTACCTCATCGACTTTGATTTGTCGGCCAACAACGGCGGGTGGCAGTGGGCCAGCTCGAGTGGCTGCGATGCTCAGCCTTATTTCAGAATTTTTAATCCTGTCACGCAAAGTGAAAAGTTCGATCCGAAGGGCAAATTCATCAAGCGCTATTTGCCGCAGTTGGCGGGCCTTGAAGGGGCAGACCTTCATGCGCCATGGGAAGCCAAGCCACTGGCTTTGCAAGCAGCAGGCCTAACTTTGGGAAAAGACTATCCCTTGCCCGTGGTCAACCACGCAGAAGCCCGAGAAAAAACCTTGGCGCGCTACGCCGTAGTTAAAAAAATAGCTTAAGAGGGCCGGTGGGGCCGCCCAAAAATGGGCTTAGATGGCCACCATTTCAAAGTCTTCTTTGCGGGCACCGCACTCTGGGCAAGTCCAGTTCATGGGCACATCGGCCCAAGCGGTGCCAGGGGCAATGCCATCTTCGGGACAACCAGCGGCCTCGTCGTAAATCCAGCCGCAAATTAAGCACATCCAAGTTTGAGTATCAGTCACAGTGTGTCACCAGTGTCGAATAGAATGAAACGATTGTATCGGGCTTCACTGTAACTCATGACCACGACATTACCGCCGACAGACCTGCCAGAAGATGCCCTAGAAGGCGAAGAAGAAGCCAGTATTGCATGCGTTTTGGTGTTCAATGCCAGCGATCCCAGTGGCGCCAGCGGCATCAGTGCCGATGTTTTGGCCATTGCCTCCGTTGGGGCACACGCCCTGCCCGTTCTAACCGGTGCTTACGCCCGCGACTCCGCCCAAATTTTTGACTTTTTCCCCCTCGATGAAGAAGCCGTTGGGGATCAAGCACGGGCTGTTTTGGAAGACATTCCGCCGCAAGTCATCAAAGTGGGCTTTGTGGGCAGTGCTGAAAACATCAGCATCATTGCCGAACTCACAGCCGACTACGATGGCGTGCCGGTGGTGGCCTACATGCCCAACTTGTCTTGGTGGGATGACGAGCAAATTGACCAATACCTGGATGCCTTTCGCGAACTGTTGCTACCGCAAACCAGCATCTTGGTGGGTCATCACAGTACCTTGCGCCGTTGGCTCTTGCCCGATTGGTCGAGCGAAAAAAATCCTGGCCCGCGCGACATTGCCAAGGCCGCTGCAGAGCTGGGTGTGCCCTATACCCTGGTTACTGGCATCACCGTCAACGACCAACACATCGACAATGTATTGGCCACGCCCGAAACCGTGGTGGGCCACGAAAAGTTTGAGCGCATTGAAGCCGTTTTCAGTGGTGCGGGCGAAACACTTTCTGCCGCCCTGGCCGCATTGATTGCCACAGGACTTGATTTATCAGCTGCTGCCAGCGAAGCTCTGCATTATTTAGACCGCTGCCTGGACGAGGGCTTTCGCCCTGGCATGGGCAAGGTCATCCCCGACCGCTTGTTTTGGGCTCTGCCCGACGCAGAGGACGAAGAAGCCGAGGCCGAAGGCCCCGACATGAACGCCGATTTTTTTGAAATGCCTATCAATGACACTAAACACTGACCTCAACGACACCCTGTTCGAACGCGCCCGCAAAGTCATTCCTGGCGGCGTCAATTCTCCCGTGCGCGCGTTTCGCGCCGTAGGCGGCACACCGCGTTTTGTGAAGCGCGCTGAAGGCGCTTACTTCTGGGATGCCAACGGCAAAAAATACATCGACTACATCGGCTCGTGGGGTCCCATGATTTTGGGCCACGGCCACCCTGCCGTGCTGGAAGCCGTGCAAAAAGCCGCGCTTGATGGTTTTTCTTTTGGCGCCCCCACCGAGCGCGAAGTCGAGTTGGTTGAAGCCTTGCTCAAGCTAGTGCCATCCATGGACATGGTGCGCTTGGTCAGCTCGGGCACCGAAGCTGGTATGAGCGCAGTGCGCTTGGCACGCGGCGCCACAGGCCGCAGCAAGTTCATCAAGTTTGAAG
>CANKOT010000042.1 GCA_947484245.1 Comamonadaceae bacterium | reverse complement strand
TGGCCAAATCGAGGCCAATCATGTTCACTGTTTGTTCAAACGTGATGTTTTCATCGTGCTCGCCCACGGCAGCTTTGGCTGCGGGTGTGTAAATGGGTTCAGGCAATTTGCTGGCGTTCTTTAAACCTGCAGGCAACTTCACACCACACACGGCTTGGCCTTCTTGGTATTCCTTCCAGCCGCTGCCGGCCAAGTAGCCCCGCACCACGGCTTCAACTGGGATGGGCTTTAAGCGCTTGACCAACATGGAGCGGCCTTGAACTTGGGGCACTTCGGCGGCACTGACCACACTCTCGGGCGCATCGCCAGTGAGGTGAATGGGGCAGAGGTTCAAACCTTTGGGGCCGAGCTTGTCAAACCAGTACAAAGCCATTTGTGTGAGCAACACGCCTTTACCGGGAATGGGCTCGCCCATGATGACGTCAAACGCGCTGATGCGGTCGGAGGCCACCATCAAAATTCGATCTGTGCCCACCGCATAGTTGTCGCGCACCTTGCCACGGGCGAGCAAGGTGAGCGAAGTTAAAGCGGAAGTGTGCAATGCAGAAACAGTCGTCATAGTGTCTGCATTATCGAGCCAATTTCAGTGAACGACTTGCGCCAACTCACCTTTTGCGTATTGCGCTGCCACCACTTGCAAACTGTGCCCCTTGATCTTGGGCGCTTGACCTTCACAACCAAATTCAACGTAGCGCTGTTTGCAAATTTGCTTGGCCGCTTCGCGGGCCGGCTTGAGCCACTCGCGGGGGTCAAACTTCTCTGGGTTTTGCGCCATGAATTTGCGCACAGCAGCAGTCATGGCCAAGCGAATGTCGGTGTCAATGTTGATCTTGCGCACGCCAAATTGGATGGCCTTTTGAATTTCTTCTACGGGCACGCCATAGGTTTCTTTCATGTTGCCGCCATATTCGCGAATGACGGCCAGCAAATCTTGCGGCACGCTGGAAGAGCCGTGCATCACCAAGTGGGTGTTGGGGATGCGCTTGTGGATGGCCTGAATGCGGTCAATGGCCAAAATGTCGCCTGTGGGCTTGCGCGTGAATTTGTAAGCACCGTGGCTGGTACCAATGGCAATGGCCAAGGCATCCAGCTGCGTGCGTTTCACAAAATCGGCGGCTTGTTCAGGGTCGGTTAAAAGCTGTTCGCGGGTCATCACGGCATCGGTGCCGTGACCATCTTCTTTGTCGCCTTGCATGGTTTCAAGGGAACCCAAGCATCCCAACTCACCTTCGACGGTGATGCCCAATTTGTGCGCCATGCTCACCACTTTTTGGGTGACTTCAATGTTGTAGTCGTAGCTGGCAATGGTTTTGCCGTCGGCTTCCAAGCTGCCATCCATCATGACCGAGCTGAAACCCAAATCAATGGCGCCTTGGCAAATGGCTGGGCTTTGACCGTGGTCTTGGTGCATCACCACGGGAATCTCTGGGTAGGACTCAACCGCTGCCTGAATGAGCAATTTCAAAAAGCCTTCGCCCGCATATTTGCGCGCGCCAGCAGAGGCTTGCATGATGACCGGCGCGCCCGTTTCTTTGGCGGCCTCCATGATGGCTTGGACTTGCTCCAAGTTGTTGACGTTGAAAGCTGGAATGCCATAGCCGTTGGCTGCTGCATGATCCAGTAGCTCGCGCATAGAAACGAGTGCCATGATGAAGAGTCCCAGAGAGTGAAAGAATTTTTCTACATGCCCGTGTGTCAGACCGATGCGCAGGATGGGGCCTTTTGCAAAAGCATGTAACCGACTTGTAACTGTTCTGATTTTAACAAGCCACTTCTTGATTTAGCCGGGTTTTCTGCACTCAGACTATGATTTCAGTGATGTTTAGTCCGCGCACTCTGTTTTCTTCTTCAAGAACCTCCCCTCAGTGGCAAACCGATGCCCTCATCAGTTTGGGGCTCATGCTGACATTTTTGGCTTGGGAGGGACAGCACGGGTTGGGACACAGTCACCCTCATCAAAGCATTTAGCCATACAAGCTGCCCCTGGGACCTCCAAACATTTGGGGGCACCGCGCCGTATGTGTCTCACTGGAATGTGTGGCTAGACGATGGCGGCGGCGGCCATTGCTTTCCCGCCGGCCACGCCTCCACCGGTTTTGCCTTCATTGCCGTCTATTTTGGTCTGCGACAAGCCAGCGTTCTGGGTGCTCGAAAATACCTGCTGTTAGCCGTGCTGGCTGGCTTTGTGTTAGGTCTGTCTCAGCAAATGCGAGGTGCACATTTCATGAGCCACACGCTTTGGACGGCTTGGCTGTGTTGGACTGTGGGCGGCATAAGCCACCACTTGTACCAAATGATGCAAAGATTGATAAATTCTAAAAGCTACTACTTACTCAGCTCTGCATATTTTGAGCATGTTGGTGCCGCCAGGGGCCCCCATGGGCTCGCCACAGGTGATGGCATAAATGTCACCCGCACCCACAATGTTGCGAACCTTCAACAGCTTTTCAGCTTGAGCCAAAGCGGTATCTCGGTCGGCACTGGTGTCCATGAGGAGAGGACGAACATTGCGATAAAGCGCCATTTTGCGCTGCGAACTGATTTTGGTGGTCAGTGCATAAATAGGAATGTTGACGCGATGACGGCTCATCCACAAAGCGGTTGAACCCGATTCGGTCAGCGCCACAATGCCCTTGGCATGCAGGTGGTGCGCCGTGAACAAGGCGCCCATGGCAATCGACTGATCGATTCGGCTGAAGGTTTGACCCGTGAAATCGGCGTCCAACTCAACCTCTTCGGCAGCTTCTGCAGCCAAACAAATTTTGGCCATCTCGACCACGGTTTCAAGCGGAAATTTACCTGCAGCCGTTTCTGCACTCAGCATGACGGCATCGGTGCCATCCAACACAGCGTTGGCCACGTCGCTCACTTCTGCACGGGTGGGTACGGGGTTGGTGATCATGCTTTCCATCATTTGAGTGGCTGTGATGACCACTTTGTCGTGGGCTCGCGCCAGCTTGATCATGCGCTTTTGCAATGCGGGTACAACGGCGTTACCAACTTCAACCGCCAAGTCGCCACGGGCCACCATGATGCCATCGCTGGCCAACAAAATTTCTTCCAAACGGGGAATGGCTTCTGCACGCTCAATTTTGGCGATCAAACCAGGCTTGTGATTGAATTCGGCAGCAGCCACATTGGCCAGCTGACGCGCCATTTCCATGTCGGTGGCATTTTTCGGAAAGCTCACAGCCAAGTAGTCGGCTTGAAAGCTCATGGCTGTTTTGATGTCTTCCATGTCTTTGGCTGTAAGGGCTGGTGCCGTGAGGCCGCCACCCTGTTTGTTGATGCCTTTGTTGTTGGACAACTCACCCCCCAATTTGACGGTGGTGTTGACTTTTTCGCCCTGAACCGAATCAACGATGAGCACAATCAAGCCATCGTTGAGCAACAAAACATCGCCAGCCTTGACATCGCGCGGGAGCTCTTTGTAGTCAAGTCCAACGCCTGACAAGTCGCCCGGTTCAGTGCGTGAGGCATCGAGCACAAAAGGGGCACCAGGCTCCAACATGACTTTACCTTCTACAAACTTGCCAACCCTGATTTTGGGCCCTTGCAAGTCGGCCATGATGGCCACTTCACGGCCGGCCCTGGCGGCAGCTTCACGCACCAACTTCGCGCGGTCAATGTGATCTTGGGCTTTACCGTGGCTGAAGTTCAAGCGAACCACATTGACACCAGCGCGAATCATGGCCTCGAGCAATGCGGGATCGCTAGAGGCTGGCCCTAGGGTGGCGACAATTTTGGTGGCTCGAGTTGGCATTTGGAAAAGTCTCCGGTGTAATTTAATTTCAATTTTCCCACGAAATGGGTTACAGACCGAGAACAAATTTCAGAGAAAACTAAACCGTCAAACTGCGCAACAAAGCACTCAGGTTGGGTTGCTCTGCCAGACTCATGCACAAGCCCCAAGCCTCTTCTGTTTTGGCGGCCCCCAAAATGGGTGTGCTTTGATCGACAAACTTGGCCTTGAGTTGCTCATTGCTCATGGGTTTTTCCAAACTGCCAATGGCACGCTCAATGTAAATGTGGTGCTTTTGCCCATCGGTGGTTTCCAGGGTCACGTCGACAGAGGCCTCGTGAATACTGCGGTCGACAATCAATTCAACCTTGTCGCGCACACCTATCACCAGGGCTGAGCGCACCACATCGTCGGCATATTCATGCTCCCCTGCTCGGCCATAAATGAGGGCCACAGCACACGCATGGAACACGCTGAACTTGGCCAGCAAGCCGTCGGTGGGTGTTTTCTTGCCAGTGAGTTCTTGGACCAAGGGGTGGGCTTTCAAGCTCACTTTGGCCACTTGCTCGGGCTTTAAGTTGTGTCTCTCACGCAATTGCACGCATGCATCAATGGCGGGGTGAATCACAATGCCGCACGCAAAGGGCTTGTAGGTATTGAGTTCAATTTCCCAAGAAGCGCCCAAGTTCTCAGTCACTTCTTTCCAATCGGTTTTGTCTGAAAACACTTGCATCAAACCGCGCGGTGCTTCTAGCGCACGCGCTGATGAGGTGAAGCCATGCTTGGCCATGAGCGCAGACATCAAGCCCACTTTGGCAGCGCCGCCAGGATGAAAGGGCTTGGTCATGGTGCCAAACTGTTCGCGCAAACCCACGGGTTGTGAAGCGGCAATGCCCAAGGCCATCTGGGTTTGCTTGGCGCTCAATCCCAGCAAGCGGGCGCAAGCCGCAGCACTGCCCAACATGCCGGTAGAGCCTGTGATGTGCCAGCCACGGTCGTAGTGGTTGGGGTACACGGCATTGCCCACGCGGCATGACACTTCTACGCCAATGACCAAAGCATCGATCAATTGGCGGCCGCTTGAGCCTAGGTGTTCTCCCAGAGCCAAGATGGCAGAAGCCACTGGGCCGGCGGGGTGGATGATGGTTTTCAGGTGAGTGTCATCGAAGTCAAAGGTGTGCGAGCTGATGCCATTGAGCAATGCCGCATTGGCCATGTCCACCCGGTCACTGCGGCCCAACACAGCGGCTTGCGCAGAAGGTGCCAGCTCTTTCACGGCACCCAATGCCGCCTCCATGGTTTCGTGGGTGCTTGGGCCCACTGCGCAACCTGCCCAGTTGGCAAACGTGCGGTGCGCCTGGGCTTCGACAGCGTCTGACCAGCCCTTGGAAGGGTGCTTGGCCACAAACTCGGCCAGCATTTGAGTGATCGCGGGGGCATGGGCGTCGGCTACGACGGTGGTATTTCTTGCAGTCATGAAAAAATGGGCTAAAAAAGCCAATAAGTTGAATCAAACGAAGCGCCGATCATAGGGGAAATGCCACTTTTCCACTGGAGCCCCTTCAACTGCGCCCGCTTTCAGTCATCACCCGCCTCAGTGTTGGGCCATTGACCCATGTCATTCACAGGAAAAGCGTCTGGGTTTAGACTCGGGGCATTAATTATGTTGGCACGCCAACCTTGCATTCGCGCATTATTTTTTTGCGTCTCAAATATGACCACTTCATCGACACCTGACCATTTGCAACCCATCCCTCAGGATCAAGCTATGCCGCATCGCAAAGTCATCCGCGAGTGGCTGCTTCCTTTGTCTGATCGCTCAACCTTGCGGGCCTTTGTTTTGCTGATCGTTGACACGGCCTTGTTCATGGGCTTGGTGGCTGGCACGGTTTTCTTTGAATCTGTCTGGCTCAAGCTTTTGTGCGGCATGGCAGCTGGTTTTGTCATTGGTCGCCTGTTCATCATTGGGCATGATGCTTGCCATCAAAGTCTCACGCCGCACCGTGAACTCAACAAGTGGATTGGCCGCTACGCTTTTCTGTACTCGCTCACCCCTTTCAGCTTGTGGGACACCGGTCACAACGTGGTGCACCATGGCTACACCAACTTGAAAGGTGTCGACTTTGTTTGGACCCCGCTTACAGCCGAAGAGTTTGCTGCGCTGGGCCCTGTCGACCGCCTGCTGCAGTACCTCTACCGCAGTGGCTGGGCGCCTGGTTTGTATTACCTGATTGAAATTTGGTGGAAGCGCGAATTTTTTCCGAACAAAACGCACATGCCCACACGCCGCCCCATTTTCTTCAAAGACAGTTTGTTGGTCACCGTCTTTGGCGTGTTGTGGATGGGTGCAATGACTTACGCCGCCATTGCAACGGAACAATCTGTGGCGCTCACCTTGCTCATGGGCGTGCTGCTGCCGTTTTTGTTTTGGAACACCATGATTGGTTTTGTGGTCTATGTTCACCACACCCATGTGCGTGTGTCTTGGCACAACGACAAATCGGCTTGGACCAAAGCCCAGCCCTTTGTGTCCACCACCGTGCACCTCACGTTCCCCATGAAAATTGGCACCATGGTGCACCACATCATGGAGCACACCGCGCACCACGTGGACATGAGCATTCCTCTTTATCGCTTAAAGCAAGCCCAAGCCAAGTTGGAAGAAATGTTGCCAGGCCGCATCATTGTTCAGCCCTTCTCTTGGGGCTGGTACTTCAAAACAGCCAAGGCATGCAAGCTGTACGACTTCTCACGCGAATGCTGGACCGACTTCAAGGGTCAGATGACAAGTCCTGTGCGTGGCAACTTGCCAGCCAAAACTTAAAGTTATTGCGCGCGTTTCATCAGTATTTCAAGTGCGGGCAAGGTCTTGCCTTCTAGCATTTCCAAGAATGCGCCGCCGCCTGTAGAGATGTAGCCCACTTGCTTTTCAATGCCGTACTTGGCAATGGCGGCCAGAGTGTCACCACCGCCCGCAATGCTAAACGCTTTGGATTCTGCAATGGCCTGTGCAATCACACGCGTGCCATTTTCAAACGCTGCAAATTCAAACACACCCACAGGGCCGTTCCACACAATGGTGCCAGCTGCTTTCAATTGAGTAGCCAGCTTGGCAGCAGTTTCGGGGCCTATGTCCAAAATCAAATCATCGTCGGCCACCTCTGTGGCTTTTTTCACGGTGGCCTCCGCATCGGCTGAAAACGTTTTGGCGGTGACCACGTCTGTCGGAATGGGCACTTCGGCACCGCGTGCTTTCATGATCTTGATCACGGCTTTGGCTTCGGGCAGCAAATCGGGTTCGGCCAAGCTTTTGCCAATGCTCAAACCAGCAGCCAGCATGAAGGTGTTGGCGATGCCGCCACCCACAATCAGTTGATCGACCTTGTCGGCCAAGCTCTTCAAAATAGTGAGCTTGGTTGAAACTTTGCTCCCCGCCACAATGGCTGCCAAAGGACGCGCAGGGTGCGCCAGCGCTTTGGTGATGGCGTCAATTTCTGCGGCCAACAAGGGGCCTGCGCACGCAACTTTGGCGTATTCGGCAATGCCATACGTGGTGCCTTCTGCTCGGTGCGCCGTACCAAAGGCATCGTTCACGTAAATGTCGCAAAGGGCGGCCATTTTTTGGGCTAACTCAGGGTTGTTCTTTTTTTCGCCTTTGTTCACACGGCAGTTTTCAAGCAACACCACCTGCCCTGCCGCAAGTTCAACACCCTCTACCCAGTTGGCCTTCAAAGCCACATTGCGGCCTAGCAGTTCTGCCAATCGTTTGGCCACAGGCGCCAAAGAATCTTCGGGCTTGAACTCACCTTCAGTGGGCCGTCCTAAGTGACTCGTTACCATGACGGCCGCGCCTGCATCAAGGGCCATTTGAATGCAAGGCACTGACGAGCGAATGCGTGTGTCTTCGGTGATATCGCCAGCGTCATTTTGCGGCACGTTCAAGTCGGCGCGAATAAAAACACGTTGACCTTTAACCTTGCCTTGTTGGCACAAATCAGAAAAACGAATGACGTTCATGAAATTTCTCAGGATGAAAGAAGAGGATCTAAAAGCCACTGAGGCTTGTTGGGCAAAGCAGAATTTTAGTCCTGCCAGCTTGCGAAAACTACCAACCCATCACCAAATGCAGTGGCAGGTAAGCCAGCATGCCCGCCACAATGGTCAAGAGCACATCGCGACGCCAAAAATACACCGCCGCCCCTACAGCGGCGCCCATCCAGCGGGCATCCATCCAGGTGTGCAAGAACTGCCCTTGTTGCATCAGGACTTCGGGCAAGACCACGGCTGCCATGGCGGCAATGGGCGCATATTGCAAGCCACGCTGAGCCCAATCGGGCAAGGACCACTCTTCGCTCGAAAAGAAAAATAAACTGCGCGTGAGCACAGTGACACCTGCCAAGCCAATGATGACAGCCAAGGTCCAAACATCGGTGCCTTCCATCAAGTTCATGCTGCTTGCCCTTTTCGCGTTTTGCCAAAACGCTCTAGGCTCATGCTCAAGATCACCGCCACGCCAATGGCCAGCACGATGTTCAACTTCAAGGGCAAGTGATAAGCCGCAATGGCGGTTGCAGCGGCCACACCTGCAGCAAAAATTCGCATCCGGGTGCTGGCCAAAGAACACAAAATACCCACCAAGCACAAAGTGCCTGCAAAGCCCAAGCCCCAAGACGTCGGAATGATGTTGGCCAAAAAGATACCCAATAAACTGGCCACGATCCAACTCGTCCAGACCAGGAAAGTGTTGCCCGCCAAAGAAGCCGCTTGCGCCCGTTGATCTGAAGGGTCGTCACTCGGATTTTCAAATCGCCGCGTGAACATCGCATAGCTCATGTCGGCGGTGAGATACCCGAGCAACATTCTTTCTAAGCGTGGCAAGTGCATGAGGTATTTGCGCAGGTGCAAACTGAACACCATGAAGCGCAAGTTGACACAAAAGCCTGTGGCCAAAATGACCCAGGCAGGCGCACCTGCCACGATCAAAGGCAAGGCCGCCAGTTGAGAGCTGCCCGCATACACAAACAGCGTCATGGCAATGGCCTCAAACACGCTCAGACCAGAGTTGACCATGGCCACGCCCGTCATCAAGCCCCAAGCCGCAACACCTGGCACTTGCGGTGCCAAGTCACGCACAGCCTCCATGAACGCGGGGTGACGGTAGTTTTCAGCTTTGAAAAACATCGCCTACTTGCCCTTTGAAGCTGCGCACAAAATCTGCAACCGGAAGACGCTTGCCGCCTGCATTTTGCAATTGAGTCAAACACAAAATGCCCTCGCCACAGGCAACCTGCAAGCCTTCTTCGCTCACGCTGAGCAATGTGCCTGGCACTTTTTGAAGCGCCTCTTTTGGCGTCGGGATCTCAGCATGCGCTTGCCAGACTTTGATGACTTCGTTGCCCCAACGCGCAGTCATCCCAGGAAATGGATCAAAGGCCCGCACACGCTGCGCCAATACTGGAGCCGCTTGTGTCCAATCGATAGCGGCTTCTGCTTTTTCTATTTTGTGGGCGTAAGTCACACCCTCCAAGGGTTGCTTCACTGGCTTGAAATGTCCCACTTGCTGAAGTGATTTCACAATCATGTGTGCACCCAATTCAGCCAAGCTGTCATGCAAGGTGGCGGTGGTGTCTTGCGCACTGATGGCACATGTCTCTTCTAACAACATGTCGCCCGTATCAAGCCCCGCATCCATTTGCATGATGGTGACACCCGTTTGGGCGTCACCGGCTTCAATGGCGCGGTGAATAGGCGCTGCACCGCGCCACCTGGGCAGCAGTGACGCATGAATATTCAGACAACCATAGCGCGGTGTCTCTAGCACCCACTGCGGCAAGATCAAACCATAGGCAGCCACCACCATGATATCGGCATGCGCGGCATCTAGCCACTCTTTGGCTGCGCGTGCATCATCTGGATACTTGCCATCCAACTTCAGACTGTGCGGCTGCACCACTGGCAAACCATGCAACTGTGCAAATTGTTTGACGGCTGAAGCTTGCAGCTTCATCCCTCGGCCAGCGGGTCTGTCGGGTTGCGTGAAAACACCCACGATGTCGTGGCCCGCCGCATGCAAAGCGGCCAATGCGCTGCGAGCAAATTCGGGCGTGCCCGCAAAAATCACGCGCATACAAATTCTTTCAATGAAGGTTTAAGCGTCTTCTCTTTGCGCTTTGAGCATTTTGGTCTTGATGCGATTGCGCTTTAACGGCGACAAATATTCAACAAAAACCTTGCCCATCAAGTGATCTAACTCATGCTGTACACACACAGCCATGAGGCCCTCTACTTGCATCTCGCGAACTTTGCCATGTTCATCCGCTGCTTTGACTTTCACGGACACGGCACGCTCAACGCCATCGTAAATACCAGGCACTGACAAACAGCCTTCTTCGCCTTTCAGCCGCTCTTCGCTCAACCACGTGATTTCTGGATTGATCAGCACCGTGGGCTGATCGTGCTCTTCGCTTGTATCCATCACCACCAAACGCTGATGGACATCCACTTGCGTGGCAGCCAAGCCAACGCCTTGGGACTCGTACATGGTCTCGAGCATGTCGGCGACCAGCGCGCGCAGTTTGTCATCAAACTCCGTGACGGGTTTGGCCACCTTGTGCAGGCGGGGGTCGGGATAGCAAAGAATGTTTAAAAGTGCCATGGTGATTTGTATTCAGCAATAGCTCTATTTTCTCTAATTTGAAGAAGTCTTGCCCAAGACCTAGATCGTAACCAAAATCTGCACCCCAGCCACCGGTAAGTTGTGAAGGACAAGAAATGGTTTCGACTCGAGAAAATCTCAAAGCTTGGCTGCGTTTAAGCCTCACCCCTGGCGTGGGCAATGTCACGGCTCGATCCTTGTTGTTGAGGTTTGGCTTGCCTGAAGCCATCTTTGAGCGAAGTGCCTTGCAGTTGCAAGCGCTTGTCAGTGAGGCAACCAGTCTGGAACTTTGCCGCATCCCTGCAGGTCTGGATGAAGCCGTTGAAACCACCTGGGCTTGGCTGCACACCCAAACTCATTCAGGGTCTTCTAAGACACTTCACAAACGCTTGCTCACCTTGGCCGATCCTGACTATCCCAGCAGCCTCATGCTCACGCCTGACCCGCCTTGCCTCTTGTATGTTCTAGGGCAAACACAGCACATGCACTTGCTAAGCCCCCCGCCCCATCATGCGCCGTCGGCACTCGCGGTGGTTGGCAGCCGCAACCCGACGCCACAGGGCCGCTTGAACGCGCACGAATTTGCCGCACACCTTGCACAAGCGGGTCTGACGGTGGTGTCTGGTTTGGCCTTGGGTGTTGACACGGCGGCTCACGAAGGGGCTTTGAAAGGCGGTCTTGCCAATTACCCTTTGCACACCGTGGCGGTTGTCGGCACGGGCTTAGACCGCGTCTATCCTTATCAAAATCATGCATTGGCCCTCAAAATTGCGGCGCACGGATTGTTAATCAGCGAATACCCGCTCAACACGCCCCCCATCACTTCAAATTTCCCCAAGCGCAATCGACTCATTGCAGGCTTGTCGCAAGGCTGCTTGGTGGTGGAGGCTGCCACACGCTCTGGCTCTTTGATTACCGCCAAGCAAAGCTTGGACTTGGGCAAAGACGTGTTTGCCATTCCAGGCTCTATTCACACCACCGTGTCGAAGGGTTGCCACGACCTCATCAAGCAAGGCGCCAAACTGGTCGACTGCACACAAGATATTTTGGAAGAGTTGAAAAATTTACCAGACGTACAAGCCATCAAGTCAAGCACTGTGATCACTGAATTACCTCACGCATCATTCAACTTGGCGCCAGAACCCGCAGTGGCTGAGCACCTCGGTCAAGACCCTGTGAGGCTGGATGAATTGCAAATCAGAAGCGGCTTGTCGGTTGCGCAGTTGCAAGCCGAATTGTTTCAACTGGAATTGAAAGGCGCGCTAGGCCGCTTGCCAGGCGGCCTTTACCAAAGACTCACGCGAAGGATTTAAACCACGGCGCCAGAGTTGGGGTCATCTGGGTCTTCGTCTTTTTTGGGTGGGGCCTTGATCAGGTCTTCTCGGCGAATACCCAACCACATGGCAATGGCCGCGGCCACAAACACCGAAGAGTAAATGCCAAACAAAATACCAATGGTCAGCGCCATGGCAAAGTAGTACAAGGTCTCGCCGCCAAACAACAACATGGAGAGCACCATGATTTGCGTGGAACCGTGCGTGATGATGGTTCGGCTGATGGTTGAGGTGATGGCGTTGTCAATAATTTCAACTGTATTCATCTTGCGATAACGACGGAAGTTCTCGCGAATACGGTCAAAGATCACCACCGATTCGTTCACCGAATAACCCAGCACCGCCAGCACCGCAGCCAGTACCGCCAAAGAAAATTCCCATTGGAAGTATGCAAAGAAGCCCAAAATAATGATGACGTCGTGCAAGTTGGCAATGATGGCTGCCACCGAAAACTTCCATTCAAAGCGCACCGCCAAATACAGCATGATACCAACCACCACGAAGGCCAAAGCCTTCAGGCCGTCAGTGGCCAACTCCTCGCCCACTTGCGGCCCTACAAACTCAGAGCGGCGCAAGGTCGCTTCTGCGTTTTGAGCTTTCAATGCCGTCATCAAGGCTTCGCTTTGCTGAGCAGAACTGGCACCCTTTTGGGCTGGCAAACGAATCATCACATCGCGCGCCGAGCCAAAATTTTGAACTTGAACTTCGTTGTAGCCTAGGCTTGACACCACGCCACGCACCTTGGTCAGGTCGGCTGGCTGGCTGTAGCTCACCTCCATCACGGTACCGCCAGTGAACTCCACTGACAAATGCAAACCGCGGCTGAACAAAAAGAACACTGCCAACAAAAAAGTGACCAAGGAGATCACGTTGAAAATCAACGCGTTCTTCATGAACGGAATGTCTTTGCGGATTTTGAAAAATTCCATGATGCTGCTCCGCTTTATGCTTTGTCTTCAGTGGTCACAACAGGCGCTGCTGAACCATCAGGGCGCCATACCGTACCAATTGACACTGACTTGAGTTTCTTCTGGCGGCCATACCAAAGGTTGACCAAGCCGCGCGAGAAAAACACCGCAGAAAACATGCTGGTCAAAATGCCCAAGCAGTGCACCACGGCAAAGCCTCGCACGGGGCCAGAGCCAAATGCCAGCAACGCTACGCCTGCAATCAGGGTGGTGATGTTGGAGTCAAAAATCGTAGACCATGCACGGTCATAACCGGTGTGAATGGCGGCTTGAGGCGAAGCGCCTAAGCGCAGCTCTTCGCGCACACGCTCATTGATCAGCACGTTGGAGTCAATGGCCATGCCAAGCGCCAGCGCCATGGCGGCCATTCCTGGCAATGTGAGTGTGGCTTGCAACATCGAAAGCACTGCCACCAGCAACAACAAGTTGACGCCCAAAGCAATGCTCGAGAACACACCAAACACCATGTAATAAATGCACATGAAGGCCACAATGACCAAGAAACCCCATATGACGCTGTTGAAACCTTTGGCAATGTTTTCTGCGCCAAGGCTTGGGCCAATGGTGCGCTCTTCTATGATTTCCATGGGCGCCGCCAAAGAGCCAGCGCGCAACAACAACGCGGTGTCGTTGGCTTCGCTGGTGGTCATGCGACCAGAAATTTGAACGCGGCCGCCACCAATTTCTGTTCGAATGACTGGTGCGGTGACCACTTCGCCTTTGCCTTTTTCAAACAACAAAATGGCCATGCGCTTGCCCACGTTTTCTCGCGTGACATCTTTGAAGATGCGCGCGCCTTTGCCGTCCAAGGACAAGTTCACCACGGGTTCTTGCGTTTGGCCGTCAAAGCCAGGCTGTGCATCGGTCAGGTTGTCGCCGGTCAAGATGACTTGCTTTTTGACAATCACGGCTTGGCCGTTGCGTTCTAAATAACGCTCTGAACCAAATGGCACCATGCCATTGGTTTGCTCTGCCGCCCGCGCTTCACTGCTTTCATCGACCAAGCGCACTTCCAAGGTGGCAGTGCGACCCAAAATATCTTTGGCCTTGGCAGTGTCTTGCACACCCGGCAATTGCACCACGATGCGGTCCAAACCTTGCTGCTGAATCACAGGCTCAGCCACGCCCAACTCATTGATTCGGTTGTGCAAGGTGGTGATGTTTTGCTTAAGCGCTTGTTCTTGCACGCGTCGCGCAGCCTCGGGCTTGATGCTCGCAGTGATTTTGAACTCGCCTCCCTGGGCGGCCTCTGCCACTTGGAGGTCTGCAAATTGATCGGCCAACACTCGCTTGGCCGCTTCCAATTGCGCTTGATCACGCAAGCGAATTTCGATGTTCGATTCGCTGCGAGAAATGCCACCATGTCGCACATCTTTTTCGCGCAATGTGGTGCGAATGTCGCCGGCCAATGAGTCAATTTTTTGAGTCAACGCAGCCTTCATGTCCACTTGCAACATGAAGTGCACACCACCGCGCAAATCAAGGCCCAAATACATGGGCGCAGCATGCAAGGCGGTAAGCCAAGACGGCGAGCGTGACAGCAAATTCAAAGCCACCACATAACCGTTGTCAGAACCTTCAGGGATGAGCGCTTTTTGAATGGCGTCTTTGGCCTTCAACTGCTGTTCAGTGCTCTCAAAACGTGCCTTGATGGAGTTGCCCTCCAGGATGATTCCCGCAGCGGGCACATTGGCCGCTTCGATCGCGTCTGAGACACGTTTGAGCGTCGTCTCATCCACCTTGGCCGTGACCTTGGAAGAAGACACCTGAACAGCTGGCGCTTCGCCAAAAAAGTTAGGCAGGGTGTAGACCACGCCCAACAACAAAGCGACCCAGATGATCGCAAATTTCCACACCGGATAACGGTTCATGATGGCAGCCGCTTCAAAGAAGAGAACAAATCGAAAGCGTTTTCACGCGTCTCTCGCAAGCACTGGCTTGGCGCAGTGCAAGAAAGAGCAAAATTATTTCATTGAGCCCTTGGGCAAAACCTGGATGACGGCAGAGCGCTGCATTTGGACTTCAACACCATTGGCAATTTCAATGCTCAAAAAGCCGTCGCCTAACTTGCTGACTCTGCCCACAAAACCACCCGCTGTGATGATCTCATCGCCTTTGGCGAGCGCGTCGATCATGGACTTGTGCTCTTTTTGTTTTTTCATTTGAGGGCGAATCATGACGAAATACAGCACCACAAACATCAAAAGCAGGGGCAGCATGCTCATCAAAGTTGATTGCATGTCGCCACCGGAAGCGGCGGCTGGGGCAGTTTGGGCAAATGCGGATGAAATAAACATCAAAGAACTCCACGAATAAAATAAGGGGAATGACCTCAGAGCCGGCCTGAAACCGTCTTTTGAAGTCAACTCCCGATTGTAAGCGGGCTATGATGTCATCCAAAGACCTTGTCCAACTCGGGAGACGACCTTGAGCAGCCCATCCCATGATCATGCGCACCCCCACGATCACGACCATTCCTCTTTAAGCGACATGGAAGTGAGGGTTCGAGCTCTAGAAACCCTACTGATTCAAAAAGGCTACATCGACCCAGCCGCCATTGACCGAATCATTGAAACCTACGAAACCGAAGTTGGCCCTCACAATGGCGCACAAGTGGTGGCCAAGGCTTGGGCCGAGCCTGAATTCAAGGCATGGCTTTTGAAAGATGCCACCGCCGCCATCGCCTCTTTGGGCTTTACGGGCCGACAAGGGGAGCACATGGTGGCTCTAGAAAACACCTCAGAGCAACACAATATGGTGGTTTGCACACTTTGCAGCTGCTACCCCTGGCCAGTTTTGGGTTTGCCGCCTGTTTGGTACAAAAGCGCCGCCTACCGTTCACGCACGGTTCTTGAGCCTCGCAAAGTTTTGGCTGACTTTGGCGTCACTTTGCCCGAAAGTACCCGCATTCGCGTTTGGGATTCCACCGCCGAGCTTCGCTATTTGGTCTTGCCCAAGCGCCCCGATGGCACCGAGCACCTGTCGCAAGCCGAACTGGCCAGCTTGGTCTCGCGCGATGCCATGATTGGGACGGCACTCGCATGAACGGCGTGCACGATATGGGCGGCCAACAAGGATTTGGTCCTGTTCTATTAGAAGAGAAGGAGGCTTTGTTTCATGCCCACTGGGAAAGTCGGGCCATGGCCATCACCGTGGCCATGGGTGCCAGCGGTCAATGGAACATTGACCTGAGCCGCGCGGCGCGCGAGTCCTTGCCACCCGCCATCTACTTGTCCAGCAACTATTACGAAATTTGGATCCGCGCCCTTGAAAAACTCATGTTGGAGCGCGGCATGGTGACGCAGGCCGAACTCGCCTCTGGTCAACAGACCACCCCGCCCGTCCAAGTGAGCAAGGTTCTCACCGGAGATACCGTCGACGCCGCCTTGAAAGCCGGCAGCCCCACCGAGCGCTCCATTGATCAACCCGCCTTGTTCAAAGTTGGCCAAAAAGTTCGGGCGCGCAACATGCACCCACAGGGCCACACCCGATTACCGCGATATGTACGCGGCCATGTAGGCACCGTGATCAGTTTGCATGGCGGTCATGTGTTTCCAGATGGCCACACTTTGCATGCCTCACCGCCGTTCAATGTGCCTGTGCAATGGCTTTACACCGTGGTCTTTGACGGACCCACCCTGTGGGGCGAACACAGCGATCCCACTTTGGAAGTGACGGTAGACGCTTGGGAATCTTATTTAGAAGCGGCAGTCTGAAACCTTCCGAACGACAGCCATGCAAAACACCCACCTCACCCTTGAAGAAATTGCCCTGCATTGCGGCGGCCAAATGCAACTTCCCGTCCAAGGCGTCAACGGCACAGTCTTCGCAGAGCCTTGGCAAGCGCATGCCTTTGCCATGACCTTGCAGTTACACGAAAAGGGTTTGTTCACCTGGCCAGAGTGGGCCGCGGCGCTCACTCAAGAAATTAGCAACGCGCAGCAGGCCGGCGATGCAGACACGGGTGCCACGTATTACACCCACTGGCTGAATGCACTGGAAGCCATGGTGTTGGCCAAGCAGTGGGGCACGGCAGAGCAAATTCATGATTTAGAGCATGCGTGGGAAGATGCCGCTGCACGCACGCCGCACGGCCAACCCATTGTTTTAGAAGTTCATGGCTCTGGTGTGATGCGCCCAACTTCTAGAAATTAACACTTGCAATTCCCCTTCCTTCCTGTGGCAGCCCTGATGGGCAGTTTGATCACGCTGTGTGCGGGCACTTCGCTGGCCAAAAGTTTGTTTCCTTTCGTGGGCGCAGAAGGCACCACCACTTACCGCCTGATTTTTTCGACAATCCTGTTGATGGCCTTTTGGCGACCCTGGCGCCGCACTTGGACGTGGTCTGAAGCTCCCATCCTCATCATGTTCGGCGCTACCTTGGGCGTCATGAACTTGCTTTTTTACAACGCCCTGAAAACCGTGCCCTTTGGTTTGGCCATTGCCATTGAGTTCACAGGCCCACTGGCTGTGGCTTTGTGGTCCTCCAAAAAACCACTCGACTTTGTGTGGATTGTTTTGGCCGTGATTGGCATGGGTTTGATATTGCCATTGGGGCAGCAGGGCATAGACAATCCAGCGGCTCTTGATCCTGTTGGCATTGCTTACGCATTGGGCGCTGGTTTTTGTTGGGCGATGTACATCGTGATTGGGCAACGCGTGGCCGATCGCATTGGTGCCTTTGCAACGCCCATGGGCATGTTGGTGGCCGCTCTGGTGGTCACGCCCTTTGGTATCGGTGTTGCAGGATCTTCGCTGTTGAATATGGAATGGATGCTGATAGGCTTGGGCATTGCATTGCTCTCAAGCGCCATACCCTACAGCTTGGAAATGTATTCGCTCAAACACTTGCCCAAACAAACCTTCAGCACCTTGCTGAGTTTGGAGCCTGCCGTGGGTGCCTTGGCAGGGTGGTTGGTGTTGTCAGAGCAGCTGAGCACACAACAACTCTGTGCCATCGGTTTCATCATGGCCGCTTCGATGGGAAGCGCCATGACCGCTGGTCAGCGCGAGATTGCCGATTGATTCAACAGATCAAATATCGATGTTGCCCGCGCGCAATGCGTTGCTCTCAATGAAGTGACGACGTGGCTCGACCTCGTCACCCATGAGCATGGTGAACACCCGATCGGCTTCAATGGCGTCGTCAATTTGCACGCGCAGCAAACGTCGCACGGTGGGGTCCATGGTGGTTTCCCACAGCTGAGCGGGGTTCATTTCGCCCAGGCCTTTGTAGCGCTGGCGGCTGGTGGTGCGCTCGGCTTCGCCGATGAGCCAATGCATGGCTTGGCGGAAGTCGTTGGTCTTTTCTTCTTTTTGTCTCTCGCCTTCACCGCGCATGACCTTGGCGCCTTCACCCAGCAAACCGCGGAAGGTGTTGGCGGCTGCTGCCAATGCGCCGTAGTCGGCACCATGTACGCAATCT
>CANKOT010000041.1 GCA_947484245.1 Comamonadaceae bacterium | reverse complement strand
GTTTGGACGGTGTGGAAAACAAGATCCATCCAGGCGAAGCTGCTACTAAAGATTTGTACCATTTGCCGCCCGAAGAAGATGCATTGGTGCCAACCGTTTGCCACAGCTTGGACCAAGCTCTGGAGTATTTGGACAAAGACCGTGCCTTCTTGACCAAAGGTGGCGTGTTCACAGACTCCATGCTCGACGCTTACATTGAATTGAAAATGGGCGAAGTCACACGCTTCCGTCAAGCAGTGCACCCCATTGAATACGAGATGTACTACTCACTGTAATTTGCAGCGAGTTGGGGCACCTGAGCCCGACCCTCAAAAGGACGGCTCAGGCCGTCCTTTTTTTGATTCAGCAAAGAATATTGATCATGACGATTGGCCTGAAATTGATGAAAACGACTTGGAAATGGATGGTCATTGGCTTGTCTATCAGTGTCGGTTATGCAATCGCCAATCAAGCTGTTTACAAGTGTGGACAAGAAATAACCAACCAGCCTTTAGATCCCAGTCAGTGTCAACAATTGCTGATTTCGAGCCCAACCCAAATCGAGGGAACGCGTGTGCAAACTGGCCAAGCTGCCAAGCCATTGAACGCTGCTACTGCCAATGCTGTTGAGCGGCCGTTGAACACCCCCGTGCCGGCGCAGGAAAGTCTTCAACGAAATGCACAGGCCCGCACCATTTTGGAGGATGAGTGGCAGAAATTAAGTGATCGATACGCTGAAATGGTGCGAAATTTCAATGGCGGGCAACCTGCTTTGTTGGCAGGGGAGTCTTTGCAACACCCCCAATACAAGCGACGAACATCGGAGATGCAAGTTCACATTGAGCGCATGGCGCGAGATATGGTGGCCTTGAACAGAGAGTTGGCACGCTATGCGCCCAACTTGGCAACTGTCAAAACCCAATGAATTTCAAATGGCGAATCATTTAGATCAAGCTCAATCGGTGTATGCCTCTGGCAACCAACGGTTCCAAGCATTTGATTGGTTGGCAACACCGATTGCCGTGTTGGAAAGTAACGGCAAGGTTGTCTTTGTCAACGCAGAGCTAGAGGATGTCATTGGCCAATCTCGCAGAAGTTTAGAGGGGCAGTCCTTTTTGAATTTCTTTGCCGATGCACAGCCTTTGATTCATGCGTTGACGGGGGCAAAAGCCAATGAATTTGCAGCTCTGCGTTACGACGCCGAATTGCTGCGCATCAAGCCTGAAGAGGCCTTGCCTGTTCATGTGATTGTGGCTCAATCGGATCAGACAGGCCAAGTCATCATTGAGTTATTGCCCATTCAGCAACAAACTCGGCAAGACAGAGAGGAGCGACTCATTGACCAAGCGCATGCCAACAAGGAGCTCATTCGAAATTTAGCGCATGAAATTAAGAATCCCTTAGGGGGTATTCGAGGTGCTGCACAACTGCTTGAGATGGAGTTGGAATCAAAAGAGCTGACTGAGTACACGCAGGTCATCATTCGCGAGGCAGATCGCTTGCAGATTTTGGTCGACAGGTTGTTGGCACCCCATCGCCGTCCCCATGTGGTGGGCGATGTCAATATCCACGAGATTTGCGAAAGAGTACGCTCACTCATCGTGGCTGAATTTCCAAAAGGCTTGCGTGTCGTTAGAGACTATGACACCTCTATCCCAGAATTCAGGGGCGACAAAGAGCAACTCATTCAAGCCGTGTTGAACATTGCACACAACGCAGCGCTGGCTTTGTCAGATCGGGTCAGCGAGGGCGACGCACAACTTACCTTTAAGACACGAATTACCCGCCAAGTGACTTTTGGCAAGCAACGCTATCGTCTGGCATTGGAATTGCATGTGATTGACAACGGGCCTGGTGTTCCAGACTCGATCAAGGACCGAATTTTCTTTCCACTGATTTCTGGAAGAGAAGGTGGCTCTGGCTTAGGTCTCACTTTGGCGCAGACTTTTGTTCAGCAACACCACGGCATGATTGAATGTGACAGTGCACCTGGCCGAACAGATTTCAAAATTTTGATTCCGTTGCCCTGATCTGATTGCAGACAGTGCATGCCATTTAGAGAAAGTGAAGTCACATGAAGCCCATCTGGATCGTAGACGATGACCAATCCATTCGATTCGTCTTGGAGAAGGCGCTTCTTCGCGAAGGCTTGAGTACACGCAGCTTTACCAATCCGCGTGAAGTTCTTGCCGCACTGGCCACTGTGGAGGGCAGCGAAGGCCCTCAGGTTTTGGTCAGTGACATTCGCATGCCGGGTGGCTCGGGCTTGGATTTGTTGACACAGGTCAAATTACAGTTACCAGCTTTGCCCGTCATCATCATGACGGCCTTTTCTGATTTAGACAGTGCGGTCTCGGCTTTTCAAAACGGTGCTTTTGAATATTTGCCCAAACCCTTTGACTTGCCCAAGGCCATTGAACTGATTCGACGCGCGCTCGAAGAGAGTCAGCGCGAGGAGGTGGCTGAGGAGCTCATGGCAGACACGCCGGAGATGCTTGGTCAAGCACCTGCCATGCAGGATGTTTTTAGAGCCATTGGCAGGCTATCGCAAAGCAATGTCACCGTCATGATCACGGGTGAATCTGGATCGGGCAAGGAACTTGTTGCTCGCGCTCTGCACAAGCATTCGCCGCGTTCAAGTGGCCCCTTTGTGGCAATCAATACGGCAGCCATTCCCAAAGATTTGCTGGAAAGTGAGCTCTTCGGACATGAGCGAGGTGCTTTCACAGGTGCTCAAACATCCCGCCGAGGCAGATTTGAACAAGCAGAAGGCGGCACCTTGTTTTTAGATGAAATTGGCGATATGCCATTTGATCTTCAGACCCGCTTGCTGCGTGTTTTATCAGATGGTCATTTTTACAGAGTTGGCGGTCACAGTGCAGTCAAGGCCAATGTGCGGGTCATTGCTGCAACGCATCAAGATTTAGAGCAAAGGGTCAAAGAGGGTGTTTTTCGAGAAGACTTGTTTCACCGCTTGAATGTCATTCGTTTGCGTTTGCCGGCACTGCGAGAACGGCGAGAAGATGTTCAAGTTTTGACCAGGCACTTTTTGTTGCAAAGTGCCCAACAACTGGGCGTAGAAGCCAAGCGAATTTCAGAGACAGCGCTTGAAATTTTGGGGCAATTCAATTTTCCTGGCAATGTTCGGCAGTTGGAAAATATCTGTCATTGGCTAACCGTCATGGCGCCCGCTCAAATGATTGAAGCCAAAGATTTGCCCCCAGAGGTTTTGTTGCCTCTCAGTCCCAACTTGCCCTTGGCAGCGGCATCTATCGAAGCAAGCGACACAGCACCGCAGCAAGGCGCTGTGATTGTCAACCCTTCAAGTTCTAGCGGTACGCTGGTCAATTTGGGCGCGCATGCAGGTTGGGAAAGTGCCTTAGAGGTAGAAGCCCTCCAACTTTTAGGAACAGACAGACAAGATGTGTGGGATGTCCTGACGCGGCGCTTTGAGTCATTGCTCATTCAAGCAGCGCTTGCCACCACTCGGGGTCGACGCATAGAAGCTGCTGTGAAGTTAGGCATTGGCCGAAACACCATTACCCGAAAAATTCAAGAACTTCACATCGAAGGCTAAAACGCCTTGAACTGAAAGGCCTCCAATTGGAGGCCTTTTTTGCTGGTGTTATTTGGAGCTCAAAATATTCCCGGAGCTGTCAACAACAATGAGTTGGTTATCGGCTTTGAAAATGGTGCGCAGCTCAGCGTTGGTTTTGCTGACTTGAGGGGTCCATGCAACGCCATCGATACTTGTCAGGACGGTGCCATTGGTGCCAACTGCTACGAATTGATTGCTCGAAGAAAGATGGTTCAAATTGGCCGTTGTATTGGCACTTCTGGGGGTCCAGGTGATGGCATCAGAACTGCTTAAGACTGTGCCATTGGCGCCAACCGCCACATAGTTGTAGGCGGTCGTGTTGTTGACAATACTGATCAATGCACCCGCCGCCTTTAACTCAGAAGTTGAATTGGACGTTTGAGCTGTCCAACTAGCGCCATCACTGCTTGTCAAAATGCTGCCATTGGCGCCGACAGCAATCCAAGTGCCAGAAACGGTGGAAGTCACACCTTGCAAATGGGCAGTGGTTGGCACCGTGGTTGCAGCCGTCCATGCGATACCGTCTTTGCTGGTCATGATGGTGCCATTGTTGCCTACAGCAATGACCAAGGTGCCATTGGTCGCAATGGCATTTAGATTTTGTACCGTACCGCTGCTGGCTTTAGTCCAAGTCTGGGTATCCGTAGAGTAAATGATTTGGCCATCATGACCTACAGCCATGAATTTGGCAAAAGCAAAAGTGGCACTGTTGAGGTTGGTGGTGACAGCCGGTGTGATGGCAGTCCATTTGTCAATGGTGGTAGCCTTGAACATGCGGCCAGCGTTGCCAACTGCCAAGTAAGCATATTGAATGGTATTGGTTGCGGTGTCGATATAGTTGCCAAAGCTTAAGCCAGTTTGGTTACCGGTATTCAGATTGACGCCGGTCGTCCACTCAACACCAGACAGACGTGGTGTCGCTGTCACCGTAGGTGTGGCATCACTGCCAGGGCCGCTGTTGATTCGTCCCGTAATGAAAAAGGAATAGGGCGTGCCATTTGTCAAACCAGAGACCACAAAGGGCGAAGTCACTTTCAGGCGGTAAGAAGAACCCGTAGAAGCAAGCCAATTACTCAAACTCAGTGTAGGTTGGTCTGGTGCTGAAAATACCCAATATTCAACACCTGGTGTTTCTTTCCAGCTGAGTGTGATCTGGCTGTCGCCAACAATGACATTGATACCTCCCTCAGGTGGCTGAGGCACTGAGGAGGAGCTTACACCGCAAGCAGCCAAAATCATGGCTGAAGCCAGGGCCAGCAGTGAGACGCGAATTGTATGCAAAGACATGAATATTTCCTGTGCGGAACCGTTTAGATCCCAAATTCTAAGTGAGCAGACCGGTTTGGGTTGCGCAACGCCTAGAATGGTCTTGATAATAATCTAATGTCAGAAAGAACTCTATGAATTTGGTCATTGCATCCCTTTTGTTGGCTGGCGCTATGCCTTGGATTTGTGCAGGCATTGCCAAGGCGGGCCAAAAGAGCTACGACAACCACAACCCTCGGGAATGGCTGGCCAAGCAGACGGGTTATCGGGCTCGAGCCAATGCGGCCCAAGGCAATTGCTTTGAAGCTTTTCCTTTTTACGCTGTGGGTGTACTGTTGGCCTTGTACACCGAGGTACCGCAAGAAGAAATTGACTTGTATGCAAGTGTCTTTGTGGCAGCGCGAGTGGCCTACGTCGCTTTGTACATCGCCGATCAAGACAAATTGCGTTCACTGGCTTGGCTTGTTGGCGTGATTTGCACGGTGGGTCTGTTCATTGCCAGCATGGGCAGCTGAGACAGTTTGGTTGCAAGCTCACTTACTCCAAGTATCTTTGAGGCCAGTACATCGATTGAAAACTGGCTTGTCAGGTGTGTAATCCCTGCGGTCGGCCACGAAGTAGCCGTGGCGCTCAAATTGAAACTTGGCGTCTGGTGAGCTACTGGCCAAGGCAGGTTCGACATAAGCTCGAATGACTTTGAGGCTGTCTGGATTGAGGCAGCTTAAAAAGTCTTTTCCGCCCGCATCGGGATGGACTTCGTTGAACAGGCGGTCATACATGCGAACTTCAGCAGCGACGGCATCTGCTTGAGCCACCCAAGTGATGACGCCTTTTACCTTGACGCTGTCAGAGCCGGGTGTGCCGCTTTTGGTGTCCGGAACGAGCTGAGCCAGAACTTCAGTCACGTTGCCATTGGCATCTTTGTTGGCGCCAGTGCATTCAATGACGTGACCGTATTTCAGTCGTACTTTGTTGCCAGGGAACAAGCGAAAGAAGCCTTTTGGAGGTGCATCTTCATAGTCAGTTCGCTCGATCCAAATTGATTTTCCAAACTTGAAGTGGCGCTTTCCCAAATCAGGGAGATGGGGGTGAAGGGGTGCTTGGCAATCGTCGAGTGTGCCTGCGCCCATCAATTCATCCCAATTGGAGATGGTCAGCTGCACAGGGTCGAGTACGGCCATGGCGCGCGCAGCTTTGGGGTCGAGGTCGTCGCGCAAGCAGCCTTCGAGTGTGCTGTAGTCAATCCATGAGTCACTTTTGCTGACGCCAATTCGTTCTGCGAAAAGCTGCAGGCTATCGGGTGTATAACCGCGGCGGCGCAAACCCACAATGGTGGGCATGCGGGGATCGTCCCAACCATTGACTTTGCCTTCTTGAACCAGCTGTGCAAGCTTGCGTTTGCTGGTGACAACATAGGTGAGGTTGAGGCGCGCAAATTCATATTGCTTAGGGCTAGGACTAGCCAAGAGGGCACGCAATTGAGAGCCATCATGCAAAGTATGCGATTCGCACAAGCGAGCCATGAGCCAATCGTAAAAAGGGCGCTGATCTTCAAATTCAAGTGTGCAAATGCTGTGTGTAATTTGCTCGAGCGCATCTTCAATGGGATGCGCAAAGGTGTACATCGGGTAGATGCACCATGCATTACCTGTGTTGTGATGAGTCGCTCTTCGAATGCGGTAGATGGCAGGGTCGCGCAGGTTGATGTTGGGCGAAGCCATGTCTATTTTGGCGCGCAACACGGCAGCGCCATCGGGCAAATGGCCGTCTCGCATTTCGCGCAAACGGCTTAAATTTTCTGCTGGTGAGCGTGCACGGAAGGGACTGTCTTTGCCTGGGGTATTGAAGTCGCCCCTGTTTGTGCGCATGTCTTCTGCCGATTGTTCGTCAACATAGGCCAATCCAGCTTGAACCAGAAATTCGGCCGCGTGGTACATGAAGTCAAAATAGTCGCTGGCTTGATAAAGGTGCGATGTGCCGTGCGCATCCCAGTTAAAGCCAAGCCATTTCACGGCATCCAAAATGGAATTGACGTATTCCGTGTCTTCTTTTTCGGGGTTGGTATCGTCAAAACGCATGTGGCACACGCCGCCATAGTCGCGTGCCAAACCAAAATTCAGGCAAATGCTTTTTGCGTGACCGATGTGCAAATAGCCATTGGGCTCAGGTGGAAAACGGGTGCGGATTTTGGCAGGATCGGGGTTGCCAATGGCATGGTGGGCCGCATCGCCTGGCGTGCCAGCCCACTTGCGTTGAGCATACGTGCCCTGTGCCAAATCGGATTCGATGATTTGACGCAAAAAATTACTCACCTTTTGAGGATCTTCTGGGGTGCCCAGGGATTTGGGTTTGACGTTGGCTGTGCTCATGCCACGATTTTAGGGCCAATCACGAGCGATAATCAGGGGATATTCAAGGAGTCGCGGTGGATTTAATGTTGTTAGCCAAAGCCGCTGTCATGGGTGTGGTGGAGGGCTTGACCGAATTTTTACCCATCTCTTCAACGGGCCACCTCATTTTGGCGGGCGCATTGCTTGGCTTTGACGACGCGAAGGCCAAAGTCTTTGACATTGCCATTCAAACTGGCGCCATCTTTGCTGTCATTTTGGTTTATTGGCAAAAAATCTACGCCACAGCCAAGGCCTTGCCGTATCAAGCCGAAGCACAGCGTTTTGTGCTGAATGTTTTTATCGGATTCTTTCCCGCCGTGATTCTAGGCTTGCTCTTTGGCAAGCTGATCCAAGAGCACCTGTTCACCCCATGGGTGGTGGCCACCACCTTCATCGTCGGTGGCTTCATTATTTTGTGGGCAGAGAGACGGCCGCCCTCCACAATCCGAATTCGCGCAGTAGAAGATATGCGGGGACGTGATGCTTTGATGGTGGGGCTGGTTCAGTGTCTTGCCATGATTCCAGGGACCAGCCGCAGTGGTGCCACCATCATCGGTGGCATGTTGCTGGGTTTGTCGCGCAAAGCTGCCACTGATTTCTCTTTTTTCTTGGCCATCCCAACCCTGACCGGCGCAGGGGCCTACAGTCTCTACAAAGAGCGTGCGCTTTTGTCTGTAGAAGATATTCCCATGTTTGCCACAGGTTTGGTGGTTTCTTTCATCAGTGCTTGGATTTGTGTGCGATGGCTATTGAAGTACATCGCCAGCCATAGCTTTGAAATTTTTGCTTGGTACCGAATCGCTTTTGGACTGGTGGTGTTGTTCACTGCCTGGACCGAGCTGATTTCTTGGACGCCCTGAATGGTTGATACCGATGCGCAAGGTCAAGCCCTTCGCTGTCAATGACATTCAAGCGCTATTTTTGCGCTTGAGCGCCCCAATATTTAACAATGAGGCCTCCACGGCCGCTGCTGTTGCAATTGGTTTTTCCATGGGGAAGAGGTGAGAGCCATCCAGCCAAATTACTCTGCCTTTGGAAACCTTGTCGGTTAACTCCGAACCAGCAACGCGCATCTCACGAGAGTGTGTTCCACCAATGAAAGAAACGGCGCACTTTAAGGGATGACGCTTTAGCATGGATGGCAGATTGTGGGGCAGTGTGTTGTAGATGGCTGTTTCAATCTCACGATCAAAGCTCAAAACACGCTCCCCATTTTCTTCCATCGTGCCGAATTCTGCATAGTCTCGAAGCGCATCGGGATGCCAATGTGAAAACGCACGCTTGTGCTGAAAGTGCTCAATGACCGCTGCAATGTGGGGCCAGTGCTTGCGGCGTGACTTGCTGATTCTGCCCGGACTGACAGAGCCAATCCAATTGGTTTTTTTGGCCAGCTGCAAAGCACTGGCTTTCCAGCCTCCCACCACAGGCGAGTCAAGAAGCACCACGCCTGCAGTGAGGTGAGGGTGTTTGGAGGCGCACATTAAACTGAGAAGTCCACCCAAAGAGTGACCAATCAAGAATGGTTTTTCCCCGGTTTCATGCAGAATGTCTTTTGCAAAATCAGCCAATTCTTGAACCAGGTAAGGCCAATTGCTGGTGACAGGGTATCGCGCATCATGGCCAAATTTTTCAATGGCGGCAACATGGAAGCCGCGTCGATTTAAATCATTGGTGAAACTGCGATAGGTGCTGGCTGGAAAACCATTGCCGTGCGAAAAAATGATGTTGTTCATTGAATCAATTTTTCTTCAGAGGTCGCAGTGCTTCATTGTTCGGAGCGCTTCATGACGCGCTGCAAACTGTAAAGGGCTTCCAGGGCTTCTCGGGGGCTGAGGGCATCTGGGTCAATTTGTCCTAAAGCGGCCTCTAGTGCAGAGGGGCCGGAAGTTGATGCATCAGGGGGCGGTGCAAACAAGTCCACTTGAACGCGATTTTCATTGGCGTCCGCTTCTAAGGCAGAGAGAGTGTGGCGTGCGTGGTTGAGTACACCGGTGGGCATACCGGCCAGCCTAGCGACTTGCACGCCATAGCTCTTGCTGGCAGGTCCCGCTTGAAGTTCATGCAAAAAAACAATGTCATTGCCGGACTCTGTAGCGCCCACGTGCATGTTCAATGCGGCGTGGTGCGTGGCAGGAAACTCAGTCAGTTCAAAGTAGTGTGTGGCAAACAGACTGAAGGCTTGCGTCTTGTCATGCAAGTGCGTGGCAATGCCACTGGCCAATGCCAAGCCATCAAAAGTAGATGTGCCGCGCCCAATTTCGTCCATGAGGACCAGCGACAAAGGCGTGGCGCTGTGCAAAATTTGAGCAGCTTCGGTCATCTCCAGCATGAAGGTTGATTGGGCGTTGGCCAAGTCATCGGCAGCGCCGATGCGCGTGTGGATGGCGTCAATAGGCCCCAGCCTGCAGTTGCTGGCGGGGACATGGCTGCCGATGCTGGCTAAAAGCACAATCAATGCCACTTGGCGCATGTAAGTTGACTTGCCGCCCATGTTGGGGCCGGTGATGATTTGCAAACGTTGCTTGCTGTTCATCAGGCAATCGTTGGCAATGAAACTACCGCCAGAGGTTTCGGCCAAGCGTGCTTCAACGACTGGGTGCCGGCCCTGTCTGATTTCAATACAGGGCTCTTTGGCAAATTGAGGTGCGCACCAATTGAGTGTGGTGGCGCGCTCTGTGAGTGTACAAAGCGCATCCAATTGCGCCATGGCCTGCGCCAATTTGGTGAGCGCATGAATGTGTATTTGCAATTGATCGAGCAAGAGCTCGTACAAATATTTTTCGCGAGCCAGTGCGCGCTCTTGCGCTGACAAGGCCTTGTCTTCAAAGGCTTTGAGCTCGGGCGTGATGAAGCGCTCTGCATTCTTCAAGGTTTGACGGCGCCGATAGTCGTCGGGTACTTTGTCAATTTGACCTTGCGTCACTTCGATGTAAAAGCCATGAACTTTGTTGAACTGCACTCGCAAATTGGCAATTCCAGTGCGCGCTTTTTCGCGCGTTTCCAATTCAAGCAAGAAATCGTCGCAATTGGTTTGGATGGCGCGCAACTCGTCCAGTTCGGCATCGAGGCCGTGGGCCATCACGCCACCATCCCGAATCAAATTGGCAGGTTCTTCTAGCAAGGCTTGTTGCAAAACTTCGGTCAGCCCTGCAGGTGGTTGCAAATCAAAGTGGATGTCATGCAGCAATTTGGTGGGCGACAAGTGGCCCAGTGTTTCTTGCAGGTGATGTGCCAAGTTGGCTGAGCGGATCAGGGCATTTTTAAGGGCCACCAATTCACGCGGACGTACTTGCTTTAACGCAATGCGCGCTGTGATGCGTTCGACGTCGCTGGCGCCTTTCAGCTGCTCACGCAAACGTGACCAGATGGCGACACCACTTTGTGCGGAGGCACTGAGGTCGTTCAGCTGCTCAATGGCGGCAAGGCGCTCTACTGCAACTTGCCGATCACGAGGAGGGTTCAGCAACCACTGCTTGAGTTGGCGGCTGCCCATGCCTGTCATGCAAGTGTCGAGCAAAGAAAAGAGAGTCGGCGAGTCTTCACCGCGCAAAGTTTGAGTGAGTTCGAGGTTGCGACGGGTGCTGGTGGGAAGGTCGATGAGGTCATTGGCCTTTTGCACTTTGAGTTGCGACACATGCGGCAGCGCTCTGCCTTGGGTGTGTTCGGCATAGGTGAGCAAGGCGCCTGCTGCTGCATGCGCATGGCCAAGTTTGTCGGCATCCCAAGCGGCCAAGCTGGCCACATTGAGTTGCTTGATGAGCTTGCCGTGACCCAAGCCAGCTTCGTATTGAAAGTCGGGGCGCAAAGTTAGCGAGAGTGGCAGACCACGTTGACCCAAGCGCATCGATTGAAGTTGATGCTCCCATTTGGGCGTGATAGTGGCACTGACCAACAACTCGCTGGGTGAAATGCGTTCTAGCCAATCGGTCAATTCGTCGTGCGTGCATTCCGCCAAATGCAAAACACCTTGCGTGACGCTCAGCCAAGCCAAGCCGCACGCATTGCGGGGGGCAATGTGCAGTGACAACAAAATGGCTTCGCTTTTGTCCGACAACAATTCGGTGTCTGTGAGCGTGCCGGGTGTGACGACTCGAACCACTTTGCGTTCAACGGGGCCTTTGCTGGTGGCGACATCGCCCACTTGTTCGCAGATGGCCACTGACTCACCCAGTTTGATCAATTTGGCCAGGTAATTTTCAACTGAATGAAACGGAACTCCCGCCATGGCTATGGGTTTGCCGGCTGTTTGGCCGCGGTGGGTGAGGGTGATGTCCATGAGGCCGGCGGCTCGCTCGGCATCTTCAAAGAACATTTCGTAAAAGTCCCCCATCCTGTAAAAAACCAGGGTGTCAGGGAACTCCGCCTTGATGCGCAGATACTGCTGCATCATGGGGGTGTGGGCACTCAGGTCGAGCGCGTCCGTCATGGCTTAGAGCGGGCTGTCCGTAGCGTCTTCACGCGCCGCGGCATCTTTCGCATCCGCAGCACGCATGGCAGCTTTTTCGCCAGCGCTGGCGAACTTGCTGTACTTGCTAAGGATGGGAACCAGCTGGCCGTAAATTTTGGGCGTACCTGCCAAGCATTCTTTTTGTTCCAAGAAATCGGCGTCGCCTGTGAAGTTGCCCACCAAGCCGCCAGCTTCTGTGACCAGCAAAGAGCCTGCTGCCACATCCCAGGGTTGCAGGCCTGTTTCAAAAAATGCATCGGTAAAGCCTGCGGCCACATAGGCCAAGTCCAAGGCTGCAGCGCCTGGACGGCGCAGACCACTCGTGCGTTGCATCACGTCGCCCATCATTCGCAGATATTGGTTGAAGTTGTCACCGGGACGGAAGGGGAAGCCTGTGGAGATAAGGCACTCGTGCATTTGCGTGCGCTTGCTGGTCCGCAGGCGACGGTCGTTCATGTAGGCACCTCGGCCTTTGGTAGCCGTGAACAAATCGTTGCGTGAGGGGTCGTACACCACGGCTTGTTCAACTTTGCCATTGACGGCAAGCGCAATGCTGACGCAGTAAATGGGAAAGCCATGAATGAAATTGGTAGTGCCATCGAGGGGGTCGATGATCCAAACGTGGTCGGCATCGGGGTTGCCATGCGTTTTGCCAGACTCTTCGGCCAAGATGCCGTGGTGCGGATAGGCGGTGAGCAGGGTTTCGATGATGGTGTTTTCGCTGGCCAAATCGACTTCGGTCACGAAGTCGTTGACTTGTTTTTGCGAAATTCGAACAGCCTCCACATCCAAAGCGGCGCGGTTGATGATGGCGCCGGCGGCGCGTGCAGCCTTGACGGCTACGTTGAGCATGGGGTGGAGATTGGTCGACATGAATTTTTAAGAGCAACAACGGAGGTCCTCTGTTCGATGACAAAGGAGAATGACGCATTTTCCCATGAATTTAGACGCCTATGCGCCGATCGCGCTTGTTTTTGGTCATTTTGAGGCGGCCAGAACTGGGACAATGTCCCCTATGCGAACCCGATTTATCTTGATTGAAACCAGCCACCCCGGCAACGTGGGCGCGGCTGCCCGTGCCTTGAAGGTCATGGGCTTTGATGACATGGTGCTGGTGTCCCCCCGTTATGCCAATGTGCTGCGCAAGGAAGAAACCATCCAAAGAGCCAGTGGTGCCAATGACGTGCTGGACAAAACCAGAATTGTGGACACCCTGGAGGAGGCGCTCGACGGCATCTCCCACTTGTGCGCCACTGCCATGACACCAAGAGATTTTGGGCCACCCACGCGCGCGCCAAGGGCGCACTTTGAGCACCTGTTGGGGTTTTCTCAAAGCTCGCCTTTGTCTGACGCAGTCCAAGCTGCCAAACCCCCGTCGTCGATTGGATTTTTGTTTGGCTCCGAACGCTTTGGCATGAAAAACGAGGATGTCTACAAATGCCATGTGGCCTTGTCGATTCCGACCCATCCTGAGTTTGGCTCGCTGAATTTGGCGTCGGCTATTCAGCTGGTGGCTTATGAATGGCGCTTGGCTTTGGGAGGATTTCCTGTGGCGTCCGCTGTGCTTGATTCTGGTTTGGCCGATGCCGCGCAAGTGGCAGGTTTATTGGCGCATTTTGAGAAGGCCTTGGTTGAGATTGGTTTTCTAGACCCAGAAGCGCCGAAAAAACTCATGCCGCGTTTGAACCAACTGTTCAATCGTGCCAACCTGACGCCCGAAGAAATCCATATTCTCAGAGGTGTTGCTAAGGCCATGATCGAAACAGCCCAAGCAAAACGCTAGACTTGAAGGATTCCTAAAAAAGCTTATGTTTGCACGTTTAAATTCCGATATCCAATGCATCCTTGACCGTGACCCTGCTGCGCGCAGTGCATGGGAGGTGCTCACGTGTTATCCCGGCTTGCATGCGGTGGTGCTCCACCGCTGGGCCAACGCGTGCTGGCGTGTGGGGTTTAAATGGTTGGGGCGTTTTATCTCCAATTTTTCACGGTGGATCACCGGCATAGAAATTCACCCGGGCGCGAAGTTGGGCGAGCGTGTTTTTTTTGATCATGGTATGGGGATCGTGATTGGCGAGACCGCTGAAATAGGTGATGGTTGCACCATTTACCATGGCGTTACATTGGGCGGAACTTCTTTGTACAAAGGCGCCAAACGCCATCCCACTTTGGGCAAAGATGTGGTGGTGGGTGCCGGTGCCAAAGTTCTGGGTGGCTTTGTTGTGGGAGACGGCGCCAAAGTGGGCTCCAATGCTGTCGTCACCAAGCCTGTTCCTGCTGGCGCAACGGCAGTCGGCAATCCTGCGCGAATCATTCAGGAAGAGGCCGACGTGCAGCGCGAGGCGACTGCTTCCAAAATGGGCTTTTCAGCTTACGGTGTCACGCAAAACGATGACCCTCTCTCGCAAGCGATGCGCGGCTTGATTGACAACGCAGCCAGTCAAGAACATCAAATTGCCATGCTGTGGCAAGCGCTTGAAAAAGTGAATGCCAATACTGGCAATAAAAGCGCGATCCAAATGCCTGGTGATGCTGCCAAGCGCGAAACCTTTGAAGCTGAGAAGCTCAATCAATTGGTCGGAAAGTAATTGTCAGGCCTTGGGTGGCCGAAGGGCCGTTTTAGGTCTGAAGGCCTTGCACACCTCGTCGTGTGTTTCCAAATAGGGGCCCCCAATCAAATCAATGCAATAGGGGACTGCGGCAAAAATGCCATGCACCACACTTTGCCCTTGGCTGTCTTTCAAACCCTCTAAAGTTTCTGCAATGGATTTGGGTTGGCCTGGCAAGTTGATGATCAAACTTTGCCCTCGAATGACGGCCACTTGTCTTGACAGAATGGCAGTCGGTACAAATTTCAAACTGATCTGACGCATTTGTTCACCAAAGCCAGGCATTTCTTTGTCTGCCACAGCCAAGGTGGCTTCAGGCGTAACGTCCCGAATGGCGGGGCCTGTGCCACCTGTGGTCAGTACCAAACTGCAGCCCGCTTCAACCAGTTCAATGAGGGTTGCGCTGATGCGCTCTTTTTCGTCGGGGATGAGGCGTGCTTCAAACTGCAAAGGGTTTTGCAAGGCTGTGCTCAACCAATTTTGCAGCGCAGGCAGTCCTTTGTCTTCGTACACGCCAGTGCTCGCGCGGTCGCTGATAGAGACGATGCCAATTTTGACTTCGTCGTGCAATGAACTTGTTTGGCTTTGTGAATCCGTCATTTGAGAACACTTCGATTAATTGGCTTCATCTTCTGAAGCATCGTTCTGGCTGCCTTGAGCGCTTTGGCTCATTTGCGAACGCACCAATTGAAAAATCTCGCGGTAGGCACGGCTTTGACGCGGTGCTAGGCCCTGTGAAATGCTTGTGGCACTGGTAGCTGGGGCATCTTTGCGAGCTTGTCTTATCAGCGCGCGCAATTGCTGACTGTCTGTCTCTGGAAAACTTTTCAGCCATTCGCCACAAGCATCATCTTCGTTGATGAGCCTATCGCGCCATTGCTCAGCAAGGTGCAACTGCAATGTTTCTTGGGCTGAGCCTTGGCTTTGCTCCAGTAAGGCAGCTTTGACGCCCTCGATGACATCGTCATCTAACTTGCGCATGAGCTTGCCAATAAACTGCATTTGTCTGCGCTTACCTTCAAAGTTGGTAATGCGTTTGGCGTCGGCCACGGCGTCCACCAGCTTCTCGGGAAGCTCAACTTTGGCCATGAGGTCAGAGCGCAAATCGAGCAGGCTTTCGCCGAGCTTTTGAAGCTCATCGCTCTCTTTTTTCAGGTCTGTGCGGCTAGGTTCATCGCCCCCTTTGAGTTCGCGTTTAAGTTCAAGGTCGAGTTCGCTGCCTTCGGCAACAAATTGACCTTGAACGAAATAACCTTTTTTGAATTTACGGGACATGTGTGTTCTTGAGTCTTTAGGCTGGACGGCAAGTATCATAGCCGTCACTGTGAATTTTTAACAATCGACTGTTTTGACCAATTCGACACAAATGAACAAAAAAATCAAATCTCAGAGTGCCAAGGCACCCTCCAAGTCCCAAAACGCGCACGCGCATGACGGTTTCAGCTACAGCCGTGATTTTTTTGAAGGATTGGTCGATTCTGCCTTGAAACACGCCAAAAAAATCGGCGCCACCGATGCGGGAGCAGAAGCATCTGAGGGTTGTGGCCTGAGTGTGAGTGTGCGCAAAGGAGAGTTGGAAACCGTAGAACGCAATCGAGACAAGTCTTTGGGCGTCACAGTGTATGTGGGCCACAGACGCGGCAATGCCAGTACATCTGATTTTTCTGAGGCGGCTATTCAGCAAACAGTTCAAGCAGCTTATGACATCGCGCGCTTTACGGCCGCCGATCCAACCGCGGGCTTGCCAGATGAAGACGACATTGCCAAAGAGCAACCTGAATTGGACCTGTTTCACCCTTGGTCCATTAACAGCGAAGAGGCCGCCAAGTTGGCCTTGGCTTGCGAGGAAGTCGCTCTCAAAACCAGCCGGCGCATTACCAACAGCGAAGGCGCGGGCGTGTCTGCCCAGCAAAGTCACTTTTTCAGTGCACACACGCATGGTTTTCGGGGAGGCTATGCCAGCTCTCGTCACAGCATGTCGGTGGCGCCCATTGCTTCACTGCCTGGCAAAAATGCAGAAATGCAAAGGGATGCGTGGTACACATCCATGCGCGCAGCTGATCAGATGGCTTCGCCTGAAGCCGTGGGTCGGTATGCGGCTGAGCGCGCTTTAAGCCGTTTGGGCAGTCGAAAAATTCCCACCACAGAGTGTCCTGTGTTGTTTGAATCGCCAGTGGCTGCCGGCCTTCTCGGTGGTTTTGTGCAAGCAGTCAGTGGTGGCTCTTTGTACCGAAAGAGCAGTTTTTTATTGAATTCAATGGGCAAGCAAATTTTCCCAAAGCACATTGATATTTCAGAAGATCCGCATGTGTTGCGCGGCAAAGGCAGCTCGCCTTTTGATGACGAAGGGGTGCGTGGTTTGAAGCGCAAAGTGGTTTCGGGTGGCCGTGTGGAAGGCTACTTTTTGAGCACCTATTCGGCACGCAAATTGGGCATGAAGACAACGGGCAACGCAGGCGGATCGCACAACTTGGTGATGTATTCTAAGTTAACACGTTCGGGTGATGACCTTCAAGCCATGCTGCAAAAACTGGGCACAGGATTGTTTGTGATTGAACTCATGGGTCAGGGCGTCAATTACGTCACGGGCGACTACTCACGCGGTGCTTCTGGTTTCTGGGTTGAGAACGGCGAAATTGCTTTCCCTGTTCACGAAATTACCATCGCAGGTAATTTAAAAACCATGTTCAAAGGCATAGAAGCTGTGGGTGAAGATGCTTACAACTATGGTGCTAAAACCATCGGATCAGTGTTGGTCAATCGGATGAAGATTGCAGGTTCCTAATCTGGCACCAGAGCTACTGGCCGCCCTGGCTTCTGGGTGTTGGGCTGTCGGGGCATTGTTTTCTGCGAAAGCTTCAGCAGAAATGGGCGCATTTGCATTCAAATAAATGGGGTCAGATCAACATTAATTTCCAATGAATGGAATGAGTTGGGAAGGGGGGCTGACGATTTCTGGTACTCCAGTATGAGGATGCCCCCCTTCCCAACTCATTCCATTCATTGACCAAATTAATGTTGATCTGACCCCATTTATTTCGACTCCATTTAAAGGGCTAGCCGGCGAGGGCGGCTTTGACGGCTGCCGAGACTTGGCCCATGTCGGCTTTGCCAGCCAACTGGGTTTTAACGGCGCCCATCACTTTGCCCATGTCGCCAGGGCCTTTGGCGCCCAAGGAGGCCACGATGGCTTGAACGGCGGCAGTCACTTCTTCCGCGGACATGCGGGCTGGCAAGTAAGTTTGCAAAACCACCATCTCGGCTTTTTCAATGTCGACCAAATCTTGACGAGCGGCCAACTCAAAAGCGGCGATAGAGTCCTTGCGTTGCTTGACCAGTTTGTCGACGATGGCCACGACGGCGGCATCGTCTAGGACCACGCGCTCGTCTACTTCTTTTTGCTTCAAGGCCGACAACAACAAACGGATGGTGCCCAAGCGCGCTGTGTCTTTGGCGCGCATGGCATTTTTCATGTCTTCGGTGATTTGGTCTTTGAGGCTCATGGTGTTTCCAGAAAGTAAAGTCAAATAAAAAAGCCCGCTTGAGCGTCCTCCAGCGGGCTTTTGCTTGGCCCCGGAGGGCTTTGCAGATTCAAAGATTCAGGTGAAGCTTTGAACGAAGCGAACTAACTGCCGAAACAGATTAGTACATCTTCTTGGGCAACTGCATGCTGCGCACGCGCTTGTAGTGGCGCTTGACAGCTGCCGCTTTTTTGCGCTTGCGCTCTGTGGTGGGCTTTTCATAAAACTCACGGGCACGCAAGTCGGTCAACAGACCGAGTTTTTCAATGGTGCGTTTGAAGCGGCGAAGTGCTACGTCAAACGGCTCGTTTTCTTTCACGCGAATGGTGGTCATGGATTTCAATGTTTCCAAAATATGCCGACTGACACTGAGAGGGAAGATCGAGCCCTTACAAGCAGTTTCGGCGGG
>CANKOT010000040.1 GCA_947484245.1 Comamonadaceae bacterium | reverse complement strand
TAGGCAAAGTCGTAGTAAAACCCGTTTTCAATGACAGGGCCGATGGTGACCTGAGCATCAGGGTACAAATCTTTGACGGCGTACGCCAACAAGTGAGCCGTGGAGTGCCGCACCACTTCAAGGCCGTCTGCATCTTTGGCCGTGATGATGGCAAGTTGGGCATTGCTAACAATGCTGAAACTCGTGTCCACCACTTTGCCATCGACTTTGCCAGCCAAGGCGGCCTTGGCTAAGCCTGCGCCAATGGACGCTGCAACCTCTGCCACGGTGACGGGACCGGGAAACTCACGCAATGAACCGTCGGGAAGTGTGATCTGAACCATGTTCGATTAGAAAAAAAGAAGGCGCCAGAAAGGCGCCAGAAATGAAAAACGCGGCGTTTGCCGCGTCTTCAAACGCTCAGGCCAGATTTTACGCTGTGCCTGAGGTGTTTTGGATCAATGAAACTGTTCTTCTTCAGTAGAACCCGTCAAAGCCGTCACGCTAGAGCGGCCGCCTTGAATGACGGTGGTCACTTCGTCGAAATAACCGGTACCCACTTCTTGCTGGTGCGACACGAAGGAATAGCCGCGATCGCGTGCCGCAAATTCGGGTTCTTGCACCTTTTCAACGTAGGCCGACATGCCGCGCTGAACGTAGGCCTGTGCCAAGTCAAACATGTTGTACCACATGGAGTGAATGCCTGCCAATGTGATGAACTGGTACTTGTAACCCATGGCGCCGAGTTCTTTCTGGAATTTGGCGATGGTGGCATCGTCCAAGTTTTTCTTCCAGTTGAACGAAGGAGAGCAGTTGTAGGCCAACAATTTGCCAGGGTGCTTTTTGTGAACAGCTTCAGCAAATTTGCGCGCAAACTCTAAATCGGGTGTGCCTGTTTCGCACCACACCAAGTCGGCGTACTCGGCATAGGCCACGGCGCGGCTAATGGCTTGTTCCATGCCCTTTTTGGTTTTATAAAAACCTTCGGCAGTCCGCTCGCCTGTGAGGAATGGCTTGTCGTTTTCGTCGTAGTCGCTGGTGAGCAAATCAGCCGCCTCTGCGTCGGTACGCGCAATCACCAATGTAGGCACGCCGCAAACGTCTGCAGCCATGCGAGCTGCGATCAGTTTTTGACATGCCTCGATGGTAGGAATCAGCACTTTGCCGCCCATGTGGCCGCACTTTTTAACCGAAGCCAATTGGTCTTCAAAATGCACGCCACCTGCACCTGCAGTGATCATGGCCTTCATCAATTCGAAGGCATTCAAAACGCCACCAAAACCAGCTTCGGCATCAGCCACGATAGGTGCGAAGTAATCTGTGTAATCTTTATCGCCTGGGTTGGTACCTTTGGACCATTGAATTTCATCGGCGCGGCGGAAGCTGTTGTTGATGCGCTCGACCACCTTTGGCACGGAGTCGACTGGATACAGTGATTGGTCGGGGTACATCGACGCGTAAGAGTTGTTGTCAGCAGCCACTTGCCAGCCTGACAAATAAATGGCCTTGATGCCAGCCTTTACTTGTTGCATGGCTTGTCCACCCGTGAGCGCGCCCAAACAATTGACATAGTCTTCGGTGTGAAGCAAATCCCAGAGCTTTTCTGCACCACGGCGAGCCAATGTGTGCTCGATGGGAAAAGAGCCGCGCAAACGCACCACATCTGCTGCTGAATAGCCGCGCTTGATGCCTTTCCAACGAGGATTGGTGGCCCAATCCTTTTCCAAGGCGGCAATTTGTTGTTCACGACTCAGTTGTTCAACGATATTTTGTGGCATGGTGATTTCCTTCAGTGTGGTTGAGGTTGAGGCCAATTCTTTCAAATAAATCTTTGGCACTGCTGGAAATTCTAAGTCTTATATAAGACCACATGAAATCTTATGTCTTATATAAGATAAATATTTTATTGTTAAATATCAAATACTTATATTTAATATTTCTCATTGCAAAATTTCATTTCTCATATTGAGAAAATTTAATGCAATGCAACAATTCCATTTTTCACATTGCAAAATTTAATTTCAACTTTTCACACGACTGCAAAAGATGTTTCGAAACGCCAAGTGAGCAAGTCTGTCAAATTTGAATTCCCCACTAGAGGGATATCTACAACAGCAAGGGGAAAAAATCTTCTTTCCCCTTGGAAACAGCGTGTTTCTCCAGTAGCATGCGCTCAGCCGGATAAATAAGTTTCCGGCTGCGAACCAACTTCCGACTTAAGGAATTTTAAAAATGGCAACTGCAAAAAAGACCCCGGCAAAAAAAGCTGCTCCTGCAAAGAAGGCAGCACCCGCCAAAAAACCCGCAGCTAAAAAAGCTGCTCCTGCGAAAAAGGCTGCGCCAGCTAAAAAAGCTGCGCCAGCCAAGAAAGCTGCTCCAGCTAAAAAGCCAGCAGCCAAAAAGGCCCCTGCTAAAAAGCGCACACCCAATGCCGCTTTCATGAAGGCTTTAACACCTAGCGCCGCATTGGCTGCTGTGGTGGGTGCAGCCCCTCTGCCACGTACGGAAGTCGTGAGCAAGTTGTGGATCTACATCAAGAAGCACGGTCTGCAAGACAAGGTCAACAAGCGCAACATCAACGCAGATGACAAGCTCAAAGCTGTGTTTGGCAAAGCGCAAGTCACCATGTTTGAATTGGCTGGCTTGATCGGCAAGCACCTGAAGTAATTCAGTGTTTATCGAATGAAAAAAGCCGGGTTAGCCCGGCTTTTTTCATGCTCGCTCAGCAACTCACTTGGTCTTCAAAGCATTCTGCGTGATAGCCGACAAGGTACCGCGCGTGGTGATGACCTCCGGGTCAAGCATGATCTCAATCAAGGTGCCTTGATGGCGCGCCAATGCTGCCACCAAGGCCGGCTCAAACTCTTCCGTTTTTGAAATTCGAATGCCCTCATAGCCATAAGCTTTGGCCAAGTTGGCAAAGTGCGGATTATTCAAATGCGAGCCCATGTTGTGGGTTGGAAAGTCTCTTTCCTGATGCATTCTGATGGTGCCGTACATGGCATTGTTTAAAAGCACCACAATTGATTTGGCGCCATGTTGCGTGGCTGTGGCCAACTCTTGTCCGTTCATCAGGAAATCGCCATCGCCTGCAATGGTGAAAGCCACACGACCCGTGAGCACCGAAGCGGCAATGCCTGCTGGTACGCCATAGCCCATCGCACCCACAGTGGGCGCCAATTGAGTTTTGTGCCCCTTGCTCAAGCCGTGGTGCTTGTAGTACCGGTGAATCCAACTGGCAAAATTGCCTGCACCATTGGTAAGCACGGCATCTGCCGGCAAATGACGCTGTAAGGCGGCCACCACTTCTGGCATGTTGACAAGGCCATTGACGGAGTCTGCTGGCAAACCTGCCAGCGCCTGCGCCTTCGTATTGGCTTGGTAGTCGGCGTTGGCTTGGGTGGCCCAATCAGACCAGGGAACGCTGGATGGCGCTGTCAAGACTTCCAAACTTCTAGCTGCCGCATTCATGGTGGCGCAAATGGCCAAATCGGCGTGGTACACCCGATTCAGCTCTTCTGCACTGGCATGAATGTGCACCAACTTTTGCTTGGGTTTGGGCACTTCCAGCAAGGTGTAGCCACTGGTGGTCATCTCGCCCAAGCGAGGTCCAATGGCAATGATCAAATCGCTTTCCTTGATGCGCTGTGCGAGTTTGGGGTTGATACCAATACCCACATCGCCCGCATAAAGGGGGTGAAAATTGTCAAAGGTGTCTTGAAACCTAAACGCATTGCCAACAGGCAACTGCCAATTCTCGGCAAATCGCTGTAGCGCCTGAGCAGACTGAACAGTCCACCCGCCGCCGCCGGCAATCACAATAGGTTTTTGCGCAGACAGCAACATTTCACGAAGTTGACGCAAGCTGCCCGGATCGCTCCATGCTTCAACTGGCTCCAATTTTGGCAAAGGCCTCGATGCCACCTCGTGGGTCAGCATGTCCTCAGGCAAAACCAGCACCACCGGGCCCGGGCGTCCATTCATGGCTGTCGCAAATGCACGCGCAACATACTCTGGAATGCGCTTGGCATCGTCAATTCTCTCAACGCGCTTGGCCATGCCCTTGGTGCTCGGTCCGAAAAAGGAACAAAAGTCGACCTCCTGGAAGGCTTCCCGGTCGCGAGTTTCTGTTGCCACATCGCCCACAAACAAAACCATCGGAGTTGAGTCTTGAAACGCCGTATGAACGCCAATCGAGGCGTTGGTGGCACCAGGCCCCCGAGTGACAAAACAAACGCCAGGGCGGCCCGTTAAGCGGCCTTGAGCATCAGCCATGAACGCGGCACCGCCTTCTTGACGGCAAGTGACAAATTGAATTTGTTCTTGGTACTTGTGAAAACCATCCAAGACCGCCAAGTAGCTTTCGCCGGGGACCCCAAAAGCATGGGTCACGCCCTGAGCAATGAGACACTCGACCAAAAGGTGGCCGCCCATTTGGGCAGGTTTGACAGTTTGTTGCTGATTGACGTTTTGATTGACGTTTTGATTGCTCATACAGCCTCGTATAGTGAAGGCCGCATGATACTTTCAAAGCGCCAAGAGAGTCAGCTTGTGCTTGCGTCTTTAGTTCACAACCCGATCGAATTTAAAGACGCCCGGCTCTTTGACGGGGTCGACATCGACCGGAATGACCGACTTGGGCAAAAACTTGCCTTCTAACAACATTTTTGACAAAGGGTTTTCGATTCTTTGCTGAACGGCGCGCTTCAAGGGTCGAGCACCATAAACAGGATCAAAGCCGACCTTGGCCAATTCAGCCAAAGCGGCGGTCGACACCTCTAAGTGCAGGTCCATCTTGGCCAGGCGAGTCTCCAAAATCTTCAACTGAATTTTGGCGATCGATTCAATGTGCTTTGCATCCAAACTGTGAAACACCACCGTTTCGTCAATTCGGTTTAAAAATTCGGGCCGGAAGTGGTTCTTGAGCTCTCCCCAAACCGCGTCTTTGATGTCCTCGTTGGGCGCACCCACCATGGCTTGAATCAGGTGCGAGCCAATGTTGGAGGTCATCACAATCACGGTGTTTTTAAAGTCAACCGTGCGGCCTTGGCCGTCAGTCAGGCGGCCATCGTCCAACACCTGCAACAGCACATTGAAAACATCGGGATGGGCTTTCTCAACCTCATCCAAAAGCAACACGGAATAAGGCTTGCGGCGAACGGCCTCGGTCAAGTAACCGCCCTCTTCATAACCCACATAACCTGGGGGCGCGCCAATGAGGCGAGCCACCGAATGCTTTTCCATGAACTCACTCATGTCCATGCGAATAAGGTGGTCATCGCTGTCAAACAAAAATCCAGCCAGCGCTTTGCATAATTCGGTTTTCCCAACGCCTGTGGGGCCAAGGAATAAAAATGATCCTGTGGGCCTTTGCGGGTCTGACAAGCCGGAACGCGAGCGGCGAATAGCATGCGACACAGCTGTAATGGCTTCATCTTGACCCACCACCCGCTCGTGCAACTTAACTTCCATTTGAAGCAATTTTTCGCGTTCGCCTTGCATCATTTTGGCCACAGGAATCCCGGTGGCACGACTGACCACTTCGGCAATTTCTTCTGCACCCACTTGGGTGCGGAGCAAACGCGGTGCAGAACCTGCGGCTGGGTTGAGTTCGTTGGCTTGAGTTTCTTTGAGAAGTTTTTCAAGCTCAGGCAACTTGCCGTATTGCAACTCAGCCACTTTGTTGAAATCGCCTTTGCGAGTCAGTTCTTCAATTTGTTGGCGCAGCTGGTCGATCTTCTCGCGCACGTTTTGACTGCCCTGTGCTTGTGCTTTTTCGGTCTTCCAAATTTCTTCTAAGTCGGCAGCTTGTTTTTTCAAGCTGACGATTTCTTCTTCAATGAGGCTCAAACGTTTTTGCGAAGCTTCATCGGTTTCTTTTTTCACTGCCTCGCGTTCAATTTGAAGTTGAATCAAACGTCTGTCGAGCTTGTCGATCACCTCTGGCTTTGAGTCAATTTCAATTTTGATTTTGGAAGCTGCCTCGTCAATCAAATCAATGGCTTTGTCAGGCAAAAACCGATCAGTGATGTAACGGTGACTGAGCTCAGCCGCCGCCACAATGGCAGGGTCGGTGATGTCAACGCCATGGTGAATTTCATATTTTTCTTGCAAACCGCGCAAGATGGCGATGGTGGCTTCGACACTGGGCTCTCCCACCAAAATCTTCTGGAAACGACGCTCAAGGGCTGCGTCTTTTTCTATGTATTTGCGGTATTCATCTAAGGTGGTGGCGCCGACGCAATGCAACTCACCCCTTGCCAAAGCGGGTTTCAGCATATTCCCCGCATCCATGGCACCTTCGGCTTTGCCTGCGCCCACCATGGTGTGCAATTCGTCAATGAACACAATGGTCTGCCCTTCGTCTTTGGCCAATTCATTGAGCACAGACTTGAGACGCTCTTCAAATTCACCTCGAAACTTGGCACCCGCAAGCAAGGAAGCCATGTCCAAAGACAAGACCCGCTTGCCCTTCAATGAATCGGGCACCTCGCCAGCCACAATGCGCTGAGCCAAACCTTCGACAATAGCCGTTTTGCCCACGCCAGGCTCACCAATGAGGACCGGATTGTTCTTGGTCCGCCGTTGCAAAACCTGAATGGCGCGTCGAATTTCATCATCACGGCCAATGACGGGGTCGAGCTTGCCCATGCGCGCCCTTTCGGTTAAGTCCAAGCAGTATTTTTTAAGGGACTCGCGCTGTCCCTCAGATTCAGCACTGTTCACGTTTTGCCCGCCTCGAACAGCATCCACTGCTGTTTCTAGACTTTGACGACTCAGGCCCGCCGCTTTGACGGTTCGGGACAACTCAGACTTGCCATCGGCCAAGGACAACAGAAAGAGTTCGCTGGCGATGAAGGTGTCGCCTCTTTTGAGGGACTCCTTTTCAGCGGCCTGCATCAACTTGACCAATTCGGGACCCACCTGAACTTGTTCTTGCCCTGTGACCTGAGGCAAACGCTCAACTGCTGCACTGGCAGCGGTCATCAAAGAGGTCATGTTGACGCCAGCTCTTTGCAGCAGCGCCTTCGGGCCATCTTGCTGCTGCAACATGGCCAGTAACACGTGGGCAGGATCGATGTAAGCGTGGTCTTTGCCTAAGGCCAAGGTCTGAGCATCGCCCAGCGCTTCTTGAAACTTCGTGGTAAGTTTGTCAATTCGCATCTGAATCTCCTAATGTTTGAGATATGGGGTCGATCTGGGTATTTTTCAAGAGCTTCATTCAATTGGGCCTGACTAAGCGTCTCTGGCCCTAAAATGACAAAAATGAACATTCACCAAATGTCAGTCCAATACGACGAACGGCAAGACCGCTTGTCGCTTCGGGTTAGCAATCAGGACAACCAAGAATTCAGGCTTTGGCTCACTCGCGCCATGACCTTGCGGTTGTTGCCACACCTGCAAGCCTCTGTGGTTCGCTTAGAAGCTCGCGATCCTCAAGTGATGGCCACAGACACTACAGCCCAGCAAATGTTGGCCGACTTGAAACGAGAAAAGTTTCTGGCCAAGGCTGATTTTTCGACCCCGTTTGTTTCCGAAAATCACAAACTGCCTCTTGGCGAAAACCCCATGTTGGTCACCGATGTGCAACTCAATCTGCACAACAGCGGCAGCCTGAATCTGTTGTTTCAAGACAAAAGCGGCGACAGTGCCAGTGGTTCGTCTTGTGAATTCAATTTGCAGGCTGCATTGCTGCATGGTTTATTGCATCTGATTGAGCAATCCTTGAAGAAGGCGCAGTGGCAGCAACCCGACTTTTCGCAGCGCGCTGAGCAAGTCGAAACGCCTCAATCTGAGCGCCCCAGCTACAGGCACTGAAAAACTTTTCAGACTTAGCCGCCTTAGCCGCGATTGCGCGATTGAATGCCCCAGCGCGCCAGTGCTTCGTCATCACTCACACGGGCGTCAACCCACTTGGCGCCTTCTGGGGTAGCTTCTTTTTTCCAAAATGGCGCCTGTGTTTTGAGGTAATCCATCAGAAACTCACAGGCCTTGAAACTTTCGCCTCGATGTGCCGAAGAGACCGCCACCAAAACGATTTGATCGGCAGGTTTCAATTCACCCACACGGTGAATGACATGGGCTTGATAGAAATCAAAGCGTTGATGCGCCTCATCAATCATGGCCTCAATGGCCGACTCCGTCATGCCGGGATAGTGCTCAAGCGCCATAGAGACAATTTCATCTGCGGCCTTGCCAGACAGCAAACGGGTATCTCGCACCGTGCCTACAAAACTGCAAATGGCGCCAACCCGCAAATCGCCAGCACGCAACTGATCCAAGACCTTGGAGACACTAAAGTCTTCAGTTTGAATAACAACACGCGCCGTCATGCGTTAGCCGCCCGTGACGGGAGGAAAAAAGGCCAACTCTGCATTTTCTTGTAGGAGTGCATCTTCTTCAACCATGGCCTGATTGAGGGCCAATCGAACAGAACGATCTCGGCTTAAGCATGCATAGCCACCACCACGGGCTAGCAACTCATCGCGCACTTCGCCTGCATGACTCGCTAGTGTGTGCAGGTCTTCTTGAGATTGACCAATGGCCTCTCGCAGCGATGCAAAGTAACGGACCGTGATTTTCATTGCAACCACTCAGAAAAAGGATAGAAGCGGACCCAATCGCCAGATTGAATGGGATTTGATGCGGGATTGTCAACCACGCCATCGCCCCAGACCACCGAAGTCAAAACGCCAGAGCTTTGATTGGGAAACAAGTTCAAACCGCCCTGCGTATTTCGCTTCACACGCAAAAATTCTCTGCGTTTGTCAGGCTTGGGCAAATCGAAGTCTGCCCTCATTTGAAGAGGCTCTGATTGAGATGAGCTCACACCCTGGAGGGCCAACAAGAACGGCCTGACCAAGAGTTGGTAAGTGACGAAGCTGGACACTGGATTGCCGGGCAATCCCATGAAATAAGCCGTATGACTTGAAACCTGAGACTTCAGAAAGCCGAACGCAAACGGCTTGCCTGGCTTCATTGAAATTTGCCACAGGTTAAGACCCCCAAGCGCCTCTACCGCTGGCTTCACATGGTCTTCTTCACCCACAGAAACACCGCCGCTGGTTAGAACCAAATCGTGATTGGACGCAGCATCACGAAGTACCTTCAAAGTAGCGTCAAATTTGTCTGGCACGATGCCCAAGTCGGTGACCTCGCAACCTGCTCGCACCAACAAGGCACGCAAGAAAAATCGGTTTGAGTTGTAGATCGCACCAGGGCGCATGTTTTCAGGCGATACATCGCCAGGCATGACCAATTCATCGCCCGTGGAAAACAAGGCAACACGGGGTTTGCACGTTACGTTCAATTTGGCAGCGCCAATGCTGGCCGCCAAACCCAATGCCGCCGGATCGAGCCTTGTGCCCTTGGCCAGCACCACAGCACCCTTGGTCACATCTTCACCGCTTCGGCGAATCCACTGACCCTCTAAAGGCATGGTGTTGATCAATACTTCTGGCAATTTGGCTGAAGAATTGGCAGCCTCGATGGCCGTCGTATCCTCTTGCATGACCACCGCATTGGCCCCTAGCGGAATGGGGGCTCCCGTGAAAATGCGCGCAGCCTCCCCCTGCCCTAAGGCATGACCATGGTAGCCAGCGGGAATTCTTTGTGTCACTTTAAGACTCGAACCCACTTGAGTGACGTCTTCAATGCGCAGTGCATATCCGTCCATGGAAGAATTGTCTTGTGGCGGCACTTGCAACTGAGACACCAAGTCCTGAGCCAAAACACGGCCATCGGCTTCAAAGGTGTTGACCCAATCGGTTTGGACCAACGCAGTCACATCTTTCAAGACCAAGCTCAAGGCTTCGTCTAAAGACATAAGAGGGGGTCGCTTGAAAGCCTTGTCAACCGTCATAGGACTCAATCGCAGTGCTGCACGATGAACGCCTTCACGGCATCAACCGATTTGGGCATGAGCATCACCCGCTTGGGCAAAGCTTCTATGCCTTCGAATTTGGCAGGACGATCTGGTTCACGGCCTAATGCCTCGACCAAAGTGGCTGCAAACTTAATGGGCAAAGCCGTCTCAAGCACCAACATCGGCACATCGGGTTGCGCCAATGGCACGGCCACTTTCAGGCCATCTGCTGTGTGCGTGTCAATCATGATTTGATTGGCCGCAAAAACTTCTTGAATGGTTTTCAAACGATCAGCATGGGTACTCTTGCCGCTTAAGAATCCAAATTGGGTTTTGGCTTTCGCAAACAAGGGGTCTTGCCCCAAATCGAATTGGCCAGTTGTATTCAGTTGATCGTGAAATAAACTTTTCACTCGCGCTGCATCACGTTGCAACAAGTCGAACACAAAGCGTTCAAAGTTGCTGGCCTTGGATATGTCCATGGAAGGGCTGGATGTTTCGTGCGTATCGGCCGTTCCGCGAACGCGGTAAACACCTGTTTTAAAGAACTCATCCAGCACGTCATTTTCGTTGGTGGCCACCACAAGATGGGCAATGGGCAAACCCATCATGCGGGCCACATGACCGGCACACACATTGCCAAAGTTGCCGCTTGGCACACTGAAGCTGACTTTTTGAGTGTCGTCTTGTGTGGCTTGAAAGTAGCCTGCAAAGTAGTACACCACTTGCGCCAGCAAACGGACCCAATTGATGGAGTTCACAGTGCCTATTTTGTATTTGCGCTTGAATTCCAAATCGTTGCTCACGGCCTTCACGATGTCTTGACAGTCATCGAACACGCCTTGAATGGCAATGTTGTAAATGTTGGCATCGAGCAGGCTGAACATTTGGGCTTGCTGGAAAGGACTCATGCGGCCTTCAGGGCTGGTCATGAAAACCCTCACCCCTTTTTTGCCACGCATGGCGTACTCAGCGGCGCTGCCCGTGTCGCCTGAGGTGGCGCCCAAGATGTTGAGCTCCGCGTTGCGACGCGCCAACTCATACTCAAACAGATTGCCTAGCAACTGCATGGCCATGTCTTTAAAAGCCAAGGTAGGGCCATTGGAAAGCGCTTCCAAGTAAACCTGAGCGCCCAATGCCGCCTTGGTTTGAATGGGCTTGATGGGCACAATTTCGCGCGTGCCAAAGACGGCCTCGGTATAAGTTTTCTCGCACAAGGCACGCAAATCGCTGGATGGAATGTCATCAATGTACAAAGACAACACTTCGTAAGCCAATGCCGAATATCCCTGAGTTTTGAAAACTTGGCGCAAATTGCTCAGCTGCGCTGGCGATACCTGAGGATAGGTTTCGGGCAAGTACAAGCCACCATCTGGCGCCAAGCCTTCGAGCAAAATTTCGCAAAACCTTTTGCGATCAGGATGGCCGCGGGTGGACAAGTAGCGCATCAGTTCAGCTCTTCTTTGCGAATTTTAGTGATGGGTGCCATCACGGTGGGCAAGGCTTGCATTTGCGCCAGCACGTCGTTCATGTTGCCTTCACGCGTGTCATGTGTGAGGATGATCACATCTGTTTGGTTTTCGCCAGCTTGACTCACTTGGTCGGCTTCTCGCTGCAGAACAGCATCAATGCTGATGTTGGCCTCCGCCAACAAGCCTGTGAGTTTGGCCAGCACACCAGCCTCATCTGCCACCCGCAGGCGCAGGTAGTAGCTGGTCACGATATCGGTCATGGGCATGATTTTCAAGCTGCTCATGGCGTCGGGCTGGAAGGCCAAATGAGGCACCCGGTTCAATGGATCAGCTGTGTGCAGGCGCGTGATGTCTACCAAATCGGCAATCACAGCGCTGGCTGTTGGCTCAGAGCCTGCGCCCTTGCCGTAATAAAGCGTGGTACCCACCGCATCGCCTTGCACCATGACAGCATTCATGGCACCTTCAACGTTGGCAATCAAACGCTGAGTGGGCACCAGGCTTGGGTGAACGCGAAGCTCAACGCCTGATTCAGTGCGCTTTGTGATACCTAGCAATTTGATGCGATAGCCCAACTGCTCAGCGTATTTGATGTCGGCGGCGCCCAATTTGGTGATGCCCTCGATGTGGGCCTTGTCAAACTGAACGGGAATTCCAAACGCCAGGGCACTCATGAGTGTGACCTTGTGTGCAGCGTCTACGCCTTCAATGTCGAAGGTGGGATCGGTCTCTGCATAACCCAAGCGCTGCGCTTCTTTGAGGACCACATCAAAATCCAAGCCTTTGTCGCGCATTTCGGACAGAATGAAATTGGTGGTGCCATTGATGATGCCAGCCACCCACTGAATTCTGTTGGCTGTTAAGCCTTCACGCAAAGCTTTGATGATTGGAATGCCTCCGGCCACTGCAGCTTCAAAGGCCACCATCACGCCTTTGGCATGGGCCGCTGCAAAAATTTCGGTGCCATGAACAGCCAACAATGCCTTGTTGGCCGTGACCACATGCTTACCCGCTGCAATGGCTTCCAACACCAAGCTTTTGGCAATGCCATAACCACCAATGAGCTCGACCACAATGTCAATTTCAGGATTGGCAATGATTTGCCGCGCATCACTGACCACTTTGACATGGGCCCCCACCAAAGACTGCGCTTTGGCCACATCCAAATCGGCCACCATGGTGATTTCAATGCCACGGCCAGCACGTCGTTGGATTTCTTCTTGATTGCGACGCAACACATTGAAGGTGCCACTGCCCACGGTGCCCATACCTAACAGGCCAACTTGAATCGGTTTCATTTTTTTCTCACTTAGACAGCCGTACCAAAGCGCTGACGGGCTTTTTCTAAAAACTTTGCCATGCGCCCTATGGCCTCGCGCAAATCGTCCAAATGGGGCAAGAACACAATTCTGAAGTGATCAGGTGCCGTCCAATTGAAGCCTGTTCCTTGCACCAACATCACTTTGGTTTCTTGCAACATTTCAAGGAAAAATTGTTGATCATCTTGGATGGGATAAACCTTCGGATCAAGCCTTGGGAACATATAGAGGGCAGCGACAGGCTTGACGCATGACATGCCTGGAATCGCGGTGATGAGCTCGTAGGCCAGATCTCGCTGTTTGCGTAAACGGCCGCCCTCATTGACCAACTCATTGATGCTTTGATGCCCCCCAAGCGCTGTTTGAATAGCCCACTGACCAGGAACATTGGCACAAAGTCGCATGTTGGACAACATGTTCAAGCCTTCAATGTAATCTTGTGCTGGGCGCTTGTCGCCACTCACAATCATCCAACCAGCACGATAGCCGCATGAGCGGTAGCTTTTGGACAAAGAGTTGAAAGTGAGCGTCAAAACGTCTTGGCTCAAGCTGGCGATGGGCGTGTGCTTGACACCGTCATACAAAACTTTGTCGTAGACCTCATCGGCGAAAATGACCAGGCCGTGGGTTCTGGCAATGTCAATGATGCCTCGAAGAATGTCATCGCTGTACAAAGCGCCGGTGGGGTTGTTGGGGTTGATGACCACGATGCCCTTGGTATGGGGCGTAATTTTGGCTCGGATGTCGGCCAAATCTGGCGTCCAAGCTTTGGATTCGTCGCACAGATAGTGCACTGGCGTGGCGCCCGACAAACTGGCCGCCGCCGTCCACAAGGGGTAATCGGGGGCCGGCACCAACAACTCGTCAGCATTGTCCAACAAGGCATTGGTGGCCATCACGATCAATTCGCTGGCGCCATTGCCCAAATAAATATCGTCTAAGGTGACGCCCTTGATGCCCTGTTTTTGCGTTTCATGCATCACCGCTTTGCGAGCACCAAAAATACCCTTGCTGTCTGAATAACCTGCTGAATTGGGCAGGTTGCGGATCATGTCCTGTTGAATTTCCTCGGGCGCATCGAAGCCAAACACGGCCAAATTGCCTATGTTGAGCTTGATGATTTTGTGCCCCTCTTCCTCCATTTGTCTGGCACGGTCCATGATGGGGCCGCGAATGTCATAACAAACGTTGGCGAGCTTGGCTGATTTTTGGATAGTTTTCAAAATCCCTCCGAGGGGTGTTGTCGCTTGGGAAAACCTATAATTTGACCACAAAACTGGCTCTTTTTAAGAAACACCAACGCATGAAACTCCATCCTGATGCCAGCAACGCTTTTGCCATCCAAAGTTACAGTGACGCAGGCGTTGTCGTCAACGGGCAATGCCAAAGCGGCCCCTTGCTTTTGTGCTCGGTCAAAGGCCCTCAGAAATGGTCAGCAGAAAGCTTCGAAGCGCTTTCCCAAGCGGCTTTTGACGAACTTCTGCCTTTTGCCCCTGAATTGGTCATCTTCGGAAGTGGCAAACGCATCCGATTCCCTGCACCCAAACTGATACAGGGCTTGATTCACAAGCGAATTGGGGTGGAAACCATGGACAACGGCGCTGCCTGCCGGACCTTCAATGTTTTGGCGGGTGAAGGCCGTCATGTGGTTTTGGCACTTATTCCTGTCCAAAACTGAGCCTCTCTTCCAGAACAGTTTTAGCGTCGATTGAGAAACCTGACAGGTTTCAGGATAAAATAGACAATTGCCGCCAGACGGGTCTCCTTCCGAGATTGGTTGATCATGCGGTTCATTTCTGATACGTGAGATTAGTTCTATGGCGATCGTTGTTAACAAACCCCTCCCTGAATTTGAAGCAAACGCAACGGGCGGACTGAAGGTTTCAAACACGTCTCACAATGGCAAAATCATGATCTTGTACTTCTATCCGAAGGACAACACCCCTGGTTGCACCACCGAAGCCATGCAATTTCGCGACAAGTTCAAAGACTTTGCCAAAGCCGGTGCTACGGTGTTTGGCGTCTCTCGTGACAATATGAAGTCACATGACGACTTCAAGTCCAAACTTGAACTTCCGTTTGAACTCATTGCTGACACCGAAGAAAAAATGTGCCATATGTTCGGCGTGGTTAAAAATAAAATCATGTACGGCAAGAAAGTCAAAGGCATTGAGCGCAGCACCTTCCTGATTGGCCCCGATGGCTTGGTCAAAGAAGAGTGGCGCGGTTTGAAAGTGCCAGGGCATGTAGAAGATGTCCTCAAAGCCGTCAAGGCGCTCAAAAAAGCCGCATAATGCCAACATGCCGCTGAAAAACAGCCCCATTTCTAATTCAAGAAAAGCCGCCTTGGTCTCAAGGCGGCTTTTTCTTGGCAACAAAGAATTCCAATCTCCTATCAAGGCCTTGATTTATGCCACTGCCCTCAGCACCAACCCAGCGCGCTTCTTTGCTTGCCACTCCCAACAACCCTCCATCTGAGAAAACTTCTCCCCCCCCTTTGACGACTGCGCGGCATTTGACGCCGGTTAAAAAATCAAGCTCTAAAAAATCAGCCGCAGAGCAGTTTGGCGATTTAGAGAGCAAAGTACCCATGTCGACTGTTCCCCTCAGCTATTCCGCCAGTCCCATGGCCAGCAAAGCCACACCTACTGCATCACCTGTCTCTGGCAAAAAACCAAAGGCAGTTAAGAAGAACAACGGCCCCACCAAGTTGTTTGTACTGGATACCAATGTGCTGATGCACGACCCCATGTGCCTGTTCCAATTTGAAGAACATGACATCTACCTGCCCATGATCGTTTTGGAGGAGTTGGACAGTCACAAAAAAGGCATGACAGAGGTTGCTCGAAACGCAAGGCAAACCAGCCGCTCACTCGATGCGCTGGCCGCCGCGCCAGACTCCGACATGAAACAGGGCCTGCCTTTGAGTGGCACCGGTCACATTGAAGCCAGTGGCAAACTTTTCTTTCAAACCCAAATCATGGATGTCAGCTTGCCCATGAGCTTGCCGCAAGGCAAAGCTGACAACCAAATTTTGGGCGTGGTGCAAGCCTTGGGCAAACTGCACGCACCCCGTGAAGTGGTTTTGGTCTCCAAAGACATCAACATGCGCGTCAAAGCCCGGGCTTTGGGCATGGCGGCAGAGGACTACCAAAACGACAAGGTTCTAGAGGATGGCGACCTGATGTACTCAGGCGCATTGGCTTTGCCTGCAGACTTCTGGAACCGGCATGGTAAAGCCATCGAAAGTTGGCAGCAAGGCAGTTACACCTTCTACCGATTTAGCGGCCCTTTGGTGCCCAGCTTGTTGATCAATCAGTTTGTTTATTTGGAGGCGCCAGGCGAACCCAGCTTGTATGCCCGTGTGACAGAGATCAGAGGCAAAACAGCCGTCTTGAAAACTCTCAAAGATTTTGGCCACGCCAAAAATGCAGTCTGGGGCGTCACCACACGCAATCGAGAACAGAACTTTGCCATGAACATGTTGACCGATCCCGAGGTTGACTTTGTCACATTGGCAGGCACTGCGGGTACGGGCAAAACACTCATGGCCTTGGCCGCAGGACTCACCCAAGTATTGGACGACCGTCGCTATACCGAAATCATCATGACCCGCGCCACAGTAAGTGTGGGCGAAGACATTGGTTTTCTGCCAGGCACAGAAGAAGAAAAGATGGGTCCTTGGATGGGCGCATTGGACGACAACTTAGAGTTTTTGGCCAAAGGCGATGGTGGCAATGCCGGTGAATGGGGCCGTGCGGCCACCACCGAGTTGATTCGCAGCCGCATCAAAATCAAAAGCATGAACTTCATGCGGGGTCGGACCTTCATGAACAAATACGTGATCATTGATGAAGCACAAAATCTCACCCCGAAGCAAATGAAAACCTTGATCACACGTGCTGGTCCGGGTACCAAGATCATTTGCATGGGTAACTTGGCGCAAATCGACACACCCTACCTCACGGAAGGCTCCTCAGGCCTCACCTACGCTGTCGACCGCTTCATGGGGTGGGCACATGGTGGCCACATTACATTGGCACGTGGCGAGAGGTCACGCTTGGCAGACTTTGCCAGCGAGGTCCTCTGACAAGCGGCTCAGCGTTGGCTTCAGTAGTCTCCGCTGTTGCCGCCAGAGGCCAAGCTTTCAAAGCGAGTGAGGGGCTTCAGGAAGGTTAAGCGAACGGCGCCAGTGGGCCCGTTACGCTGTTTGCCAATGATGATCTCTGCCACACCAGGATCTTTGGAGTCCTTGTTGTAGTAGTCATCACGGTAGATGAACATGATGATGTCGGCATCTTGTTCAATGGCGCCCGACTCTCGCAAGTCACTCATCATGGGGCGTTTGTCGGTTCTTTGTTCTACCCCGCGATTGAGCTGAGACAAAGCAATGACTGGACATTGCAACTCTTTGGCCAACATTTTGAGGCCCCGGGATATTTCGCCCAACTCCGTGGCGCGGTTGTCGCCATCAGAGCCTGATGAGCCACTCATGAGTTGCAAATAGTCAACCACAATCAAACCCAACTTGCCACATTTGCGCGCTAAGCGGCGAGCATTGGCACGCAGCTCACTTGTCGTCAGGCCAGGTGTTTCATCAATGTGCAATGACACTGTTCGAAGTCTTTCAATGGCGTCCGTGAGGCGTGGCCACTCTTCATCGGATAGCTTGCCCGTGCGCAAGTGGCCTTGGTCAATTCGGCCAATAGAACCCACCACACGAACTGCCAATTGCGCAGCTCCCATCTCCATGGAGAACACAGCCACTGGCAATCCTTCATTGAGCGCGACGTGTTCGGCTATGTTGATGGCAAAGGCCGTCTTACCCATGGAAGGACGCGCAGCGATCACCACCAAGTCACCGGCCTGCAAGCCTGAGGTCATGCGGTCCAAATCGTAGAACCCAGTGGGCACACCCGTGATGTCATTGGGGTTGTCGGCCATCTCCTGTACACGGTCCATGAGATCAACCACCAAGGTGTCCATGGACTGAAAGCCCTGCTTCATGCGCGAGCCTTCTTCACCAATGTTGAAGATTTTTTGTTCAGCTTCGTCTAAGATTTTTTCGACAGCCCGGCCCTGCGGGCTGAATGCGTTGGTGACAATTTCATCGCTGGCTGTGACCAACTTGCGCAGAATAGATCGCTCCCGCACAATTTCAGCATAACGGCGGATGTTGCTGGCGCTGGGCACATACTGAGCCAGCGAGTTCAAATAACCCAAGCCACCCATGCCTTCAGATTTACCTTGGTTCTGCAAATGCTCATAAACCGTGATCACATCGGCAGGCTTAGAACCATTGATCAGCGATGAGATGGCGCCAAAAATCAGCTTGTGTTCGTGACGATAAAAATCATTGTCGGTGAGCAAATCACCCATTCGATCCCACGCAGAGTTGTCCAGTAACAAACCACCCAGAACACTCGACTCAGCCTCGATAGAGTGCGGGGGTACGCGCAGCTGGGCAATTTGCTGATCTTGGCTAACAGTGCTAAATCCAAGATCGGATTCAGACTGAGATTGGGGCGAAAAAAGTGCTGACATGGGCATTCAAAGTGTAGACCCTGATCTTACGCAGGACAAGGCTGTTGGTCATGGGACAAGCCTGTGGATAACTCCTTGGTAAGTACAGAAAGTCTTGTGCATAAATCAAATAATGAGGCAGAAACTAAAAAGCCGCCAGTCTTGCAACTGGCGGCTTTTGAAAACGCTTCAAAAAACAGCTGTTTCCTAAGCTGTGTCTTACGCTGTTTCGCCGTAAACAGAAATGGTCACTTCAACCACCACGTCTGTGTGCAAAGCCACAGCCACGGAAGATTCGCTAACCGTTTTGATAGGGCCGTTAGGCATGCGAATTTGTGACTTGGCCAAGGCGTAGCCTGACTTTTTCAACTCTTCAGCGATGTCATGGTTGGTGACGGAACCGAACAAACGGCCATCAACGCCGGCTTTCTGAGTGATCTTGACCACAGCACCTGCCAATTTTTCACCTTGAGCTTGTGCTTCGGCCAATTTGGCAGCAGCAGCTTTTTCGAGTTCAGCACGGCGTGCTTCGAACTCAGCTTTGTTGGCTTCAGTGGCGCGACGTGCACGGCCGCTAGGAATCAAGAAGTTGCGAGCGTAACCGTCTTTGACTTTGACGATTTCACCCAAATTGCCAAGGTTCACAACCTTATCGAGCAGAATAATTTGCATGGTTGTTCTCCTTAAACTTTGTGCTGGTCGCTGTAAGGCAACATGGCCAAGAAGCGAGCGCGCTTGATAGCTGTGTTCAGTTGGCGCTGATAAATAGCGCGCGTGCCTGTCAAACGTGCGGGAATGATTTTGCCGTTTTCAGCAATGAAGTCGCGCAGTGTGTCGACGTCTTTGTAATCAATCTCTTCCACGCCTGTGACTGTGAAGCGGCAGAAACGCTTGCG
>CANKOT010000039.1 GCA_947484245.1 Comamonadaceae bacterium | reverse complement strand
TTCGTTGCCGTGAAGTCACTGGCTGCAATGACATCATGATTGGCCGCGGCATGGTGAACAATCCTGGGCTTGCATTGGAAATTAAATTTCACGATGCCCAGGCGCAAGGCATGTCATTGGCAGACATGCCACAGAAATTTTCTTGGCAACAATTGTGGCCCTTGCTCAGTGTTTTTTGGAAGCGCATGAGTTTGCATGTGGCGCCGCGCCATCGTTCTGGGCGCTTGAAGCAATGGCTTAATTATTTGCGTCGACATTACCCTGAGGCTCAGCAAGCATTTGACACGCTCAGGCTGGTTCAAGACCCTAAGGTCTTAGAGGCTTGGATATCGCAGCCGCTTGCAAAATTTGAGCGGCAACCTCAAGTTGAAGCGCTTGCAAATTAGCTTGTAAAAGCGCACTGGCCGCAAGGGCGGCAGCTTGTTCTTGGGGTGATGTCATTTGTTTAAACAAGCCTTCAGTGTGCGTGATTTCAGCCACCAATTCATCTTGGCAAAACACGGGTGCAAAGCCTTTCAATTGATGCCATATTTTTTGCAACACTTCGAAGTTGCGATTTTGAATAGCGTTGGCAATGATCGGCTCGTCAGTGAGCAGCGTGGTGTTGAGCGTGCCTAAAAGTTGGTAAGCGCTGCTGGCATCGCCCAAATAGCCGATGGCTTTTTCCATGGACAAAAAGCGCGGGGATGTCATGCTTTACAACTTTCCGTGAAGCAGGGCATCCAAACCACCTTCTGGTTCAAAGCGCTTGTTTCTAAAGTGGAGTCGTGAGGGGCCGGGGAGTGCACGTTCCCGTACAGAATGCCCAGGGTCGCCAGGATAACAAATGACCCGCATGCCCTCGACATCAAAAGGCTCTGGTTGAATCACAGGAGGTGTGCGTTGCACGGCATCTTTTAGCGCATGATCGACCGTCTGAAAGAGACTCAAGTGAGACAGGCTCATAATTTGAGGCGGCGCCAACAGGATCTCTCCCTCCCAATATTGCACAAGGGCTTGTCTTGGTGTGGTCCACAAGACTTCCGTGGTTTCGTGATTGTCCTGAACAGCAGTTTGTAATGCAGGCGCTCTGGCTAAAAAGAATCGCGTGTCGAAACGTTTGGACATCATGGAGGGCATGCGCGGTGTGATCCAACGCGACCAGGGTCGTAAGTCGGCGCAGCTTAGTTGCAAGCCGCACTCTTCTTGGGCTTCTCGCAAGGCGGCCGCGAACAAACTGCCAGCATGCTCAGGCGTGATGTCGGGTTCCCCCAACTGTGTTTGCAAATCTGAGAGAGCTTGGTCAAGGCTTGCCAACGCGCTAGGACTGGCATCGGCTTCATCGCGTTTACCACCTGGAAATACAAAAGCACCACCCAAGTCCTTTGAATCTGTATGGCGTTTGAGTAACAAAACTTCTAAGCCAGACGATCCCTCGCGCAGCATCAATACAGTGGCTGCATCGCGCGGTGGGGTGTCTACGATGTGAGAGGTGATTTCCATGACGGCTTCAATTGAGGGACATTGCAAGGCTATCAGATTAAGGAAACCAAGTACGCATTGATCTTCACGGAGGTGTCGCCATTGTCACAGGTGCAGATGGCGGATTGGGCAAGCAGCATGGCAACCCGCAAGGCTTAACTCAGCGTGAGAACCACGGGCGTGTGATCGCTGGGCCTCTCGTTTTTGCGAGGCACTTTGTCGATCACGCAGCCAGTGGCGCAAGCTTTCAGAGCATCCGTGATCAAAATGTGATCGATGCGCATACCGCGGTTTCTTTTGAAACCAAAGTCGCGGTAGTCCCACCAGCTGAAGCTTTTTTCGGCTTGATCAAACAGTCTGAAACTGTCGTGCAGGCCCAATTGAATCAAGCCGTTCAAATGCTCACGCTCTTCGGCTGTGCAGTGAATGGTGCCCGCCAAGCCCACGGGGTCCCAAACATCCAGATCATCAAAGGTGATGTTGTAGTCGCCCATCAGTGCCAGCTTGGGGTAGGTTGACATCTCTAGCTTGACCCACTGCTGCAATGCCGTTAGCCAGCGCATTTTGTATGCGAACTTGTCACTGTCAGGCGCTTGGCCGTTGGGAAAATAGCCACCAATCACGCGCACGTCGCCAAAGGTGGCAGTGATCACGCGTGACATGTCATCCTCAAACCCCGGAATGTTTTTAACAAGCTGTGTGCCTTCGGTCCGAGATATGAGTGCTACGCCGTTGTAGGTTTTTTGGCCAAACCACTGAGCGTGGTAGCCCGCTTCTGTGAATGCGGCAAGTGGAAACTTGTCATCGGTCATTTTCAATTCTTGCAATGCAAGAACATCAATGACATGGTCTGGTCCTAGGGCTTCTTGGGCTTTTAACCAGTCGATCACCTGAGGCAAGCGCACGGTGAGTGAGTTGACATTCCAAGTGGCAAGTTTCATGGCACTCAAATGACTTTCAAGCAGACCGTTGGTAAGTGACAAAGCTGAATTTCATGCCAGACGATGCCGTGTGAGACTCACGTGATGTTTCGCGCCATGCCTCATTTAAGACGGGCGCGTAGGCATCGCCTTCGAAGTTCTGTTCAATTTCTGTCACGACAGCTTCATCGGCGATGGGCGCCAATTGCGCATAAATTTCTGCGCCGCCCATGACCCATAAATCTTTGCCCTCAGGGCAATGGGCCAATGCAAGTGAGAGGCCTTCTGCGAGAGAGTGCACAACATGAGCGCCTTCGGCGCGCCAATCCTTTTGGCGTGTGATGACCAAATTAGCACGGCCAGGAAGCGGTCTGAATTTGACGGGTATCGATTCCCAGGTTTTTCGGCCCATCAGCACAGGGCAACCCAGTGTGGTGCGTTTGAAATGCGCCAAGTCTTCGGGCAAATGCCAAGGCATTTGGTTGTTCAGTCCAATGACCCCGTTGGCCGCGCGTGCGTAAATGAGTTTTAACTTCATTAAACTGCCACCGGCGCCTTGATGGCTGCGTGGCACTGATAGTCCAGCACTTCAAAGTCTTCGTATTCGTATTCAAAGATAGACGCAGGCTTGCGCTTGATGTTCAAAGTGGGATAAGCGAAAGGCGAGCGACTGAGTTGCAGTGCCACTTGTTCTTTGTGATTGCTGTAGATATGACAGTCGCCACCCGTCCAAATGAAATCACCCACATCCAAATCACATTGCTGCGCCATCATGTGCGTGAGCAAAGCGTAGCTGGCAATGTTGAAAGGTACGCCCAAGAAAATATCAGCACTGCGCTGATACAACTGGCAACTGAGCTTGCCCTTGCCGCCTTCAACTTGAGGCGGTGCGACATAAAATTGAAAGAACGCATGACACGGCATAAGGGCCATTTTGGACAACTCGGCCACGTTCCAAGCACTCACAATGATGCGACGCGAATCGGGATTGGTTTTGAGCGTGCGAATGACGTCGTTAATTTGATCGATGTGGCCGCCATCGGGCGTGGGCCAACTGCGCCATTGAACGCCATAGACCGGGCCGAGGTCGCCATCCTCCCGCGCCCACTCGTCCCAAATGGTGACACCGCGTTCGCGCAACCAATTGTTGTTGCTAGAGCCTGAGAGGAACCACAAAAGTTCTTGAATGATCGAGCGAAGGTGAACTTTTTTGGTGGTGACCAGCGGAAAGCCTTCGTTCAAATCAAAACGCATTTGATGACCAAAGACACTTGCAGTGCCCGTGCCCGTGCGGTCGGCCTTGAAGACGCCATGGTCGTTCACATGGCGCATGAAGTCTTCGTATTGCGAGCGAATAGGGCGAGTGGTCATGGGCTGATCAATGGGGTTTGTTGGAGGCCTTCAAATGCATTCAAGGCCGAAAGCTAAATTTTAATCACTCTGCCGGGATTCATGATGTTGTGTGGGTCCAAAGCCAATTTGATAGCCTTCATCATGGCCATGGCAGTGGGGTCTTTGTAATGCTTGAGTTTGTCTGCTTTCAGGCTGCCCACACCGTGTTCGGCGCTGATCGACCCTTGGAAGGCTTTAACTTGGTCAAACACCCAAGTATTTACTTCGTCTTCATGGTCGCGTAAAAATGCAGGGCCGTCTGCACCGGCAGGTGCTTGAACGTTGTAATGGAGGTTGCCATCGCCCCAATGACCGAAGTTCACCAAGCGAATGCCGGGAATTTTGGACTGCAGCAAAGCGTCAGTTTCGGTCACAAACTGAGGAATCAGAGACACCGGCACACTGATGTCGTGCTTGATGTTCAGGCCTTCATCGGCTTGCGCCATGGTGATGGTTTCGCGTATTTCCCAGAGCCCCTTGGCCTGCGCCAAACTTTCAGCCACGACAGCGTCGGTCACCCAGCCTTTGTCTAAGGCGGCCTCCATCAGGCTTTCAAAGCCGATTCGGGCATGGGACTCCGACTCGTGGTCTGAATTTTCTAAAAGGACGCACCAGGGCGATTCTTTGAACAATGGCACGCGAAGCTGGGGGTAGTGTTTGTCCACCAAACCCAATGCAAATTGCCCCATCACTTCAAAGCCAGTGAGCCCTGCACCCAAGCGTTCGTGGGCCAAACCCAAAAGTGACACAGCCGCCTCCATGCTGGGCACTGCAGCCCATGCGGTGAGCTGTGCGGCGGGTTGTGGATAGAGTTTCATGCAGGCGGCTGTGATGATGCCCAAAGTGCCTTCACTGCCAATCATGAGGTTGCGCAAATCGTAGCCTGTGTTGTCTTTTCGCAGGCCCGACAGGCCATGCCAAATCTCACCTTCTGCGGTGACCACTTCCAGGCCTAAACACAGCTCGCGTGTGTTGCCAAATCGAAGCACTTGGGTGCCACCGGCATTGGTCCCTAAATTGCCACCCAAAGTGCAACTGCCTTTGGCGGCCAAGCTCAAGGGGAATAAATAGCCTGCATTTTCAACATGCGCTTGAACGTTTTGCAAAATGCAACCAGCCTCTGCAACCACGGTGAGGTTGGCGGGGTCTAGCGAACGAATTTGGTTCATGCGTTGCAAGCTCAGAACTACTTGCTTGCCTGAACTGTCGGGCACAGAGCCGACGACCAAACCGGTATTGCCGCCTTGCGGAACGATGCTGGTCGATGCGCTGGCACAGGCCTTCACCACTGCCGCAACTTCTTGCACATTGGCTGGCCGAACGACAGCCAAAGCCCTGCCATGTGAGCGCTTGCGCCAGTCTTGCTCCCAAGCGCTTAAATCGGTTTGCGGGTCCTCGTGTGTCAGGACATGGGGGCTGCCACAAATGCGGCGCAGGTTTTCCAATAAGGTGCTCATTTTGAAGCTTCAGAAGGGCCTGTCGATGTTGGCTCAGGTGTCAATGCGGCTTGATCTCTGGCCATTTGAAATCGCCAACGGACATGAAATGCACAAGCGGTAAACAGGACGACACACAAAATAGTTTCGATCAGGGCGAGTCCGGCTGACATGCCTTGATCCCCCCAGGCCCTCACAACACCCTCGATGAAATAAAGCCAAATCATGAGGCTGACCCAGCGGTAGGTGTACATGCGGTTTTTAAGCAGGCCCGCCAGTGGCCAACACAGAGGCAGCACTTTGATGGCCCACCATGAGCCACCTTCGCGCAAAGGCGCAAGCCATAACTCCCAGAGCAAACCCAGCAAAATGAGGGCTAAAAGACTGCCAACGGCAACCCAACGGGTGATTTCGATGGTCTTTGGGGTCAGAAATGGGAGGTTGGGTGAGGAGTCGTTCATGGCGATGGCATCATACCGGTCATGAAGCCGATTGAATCTCTCCGTTCCACTTTGAGTGAATTTGTCCAGTTCCCTTGGCGACAAATGTTGCGCACCTTGTGGCACCGTTTTCGTGAAGTCAGGCTGGGCATGACAGCCAGTTCCCTGACTTTTACCACCGTTTTGGCCTTGGTGCCCCTGTTTACGTTGGGTTTGGCCATTTTCACGGCCTTTCCGATCTTTGCCCAAGTGCAAGACCAACTGCAGCGCTGGTTGATTGACAGCTTGGTTCCTGAGAGTATTTCCCGTCAAGTTTTGGGGTCTCTCACCCAATTTTCTCGGAAGGCCAGTCGCTTAGGCTTGCTTGGTTTGTTGGCTGTGGTGGTGACGTCTTTGGCCTTGTTGGTGACCATTGATCGGACACTGGGTCAAATTTGGCGCGTCAGCCGCCAGCGCAATTGGGCGCAAAGGATGTTGATTTATTGGGCGGGTTTAACTTTGGGGCCCTTGCTGCTGGGCGGAAGTTTGGCCATTTCGTCCTATTTGTTCACTGGCTATTTGTCGGGCTTGGCAGATTGGCTGCCAGTTTCAGTTCGAACTTTATTGGACGTGGTTGAATTTTGTTTGTTAGTGGGATGCGTCACAGGCTTGTACTACTACCTGCCTAACACACGCGTTGATTGGCGACATGCGCTGATAGGCGGGGTGGCAGTCGCTTTGGGGTTGGAGTTGGCCAAGAAGGTGTTGGCGCTTTATTTGGCGCAAATGCCCACTTACTCGGCCATTTATGGCGCGTTTTCTGCCGTCCCCATTTTGTTGGTTTGGATCTATGTGGCTTGGGTGGTGGTTTTGTTGGGGGCCGTGGTCACTGCCAGCTTGCCTGAAATTGGCCGGCAGGCTAAAAGGCATGCAGACGGTCCTGGCTGGTCGTTCAGACTGGCGCTAGAGGTTTTGCAGCGCTTGTCGGTTGCGAGAATGGCATCGCCTCAAGGTTTGCGATTGAGTGAACTGGCCGATGAACTGCACATAGAACAGCGTCACGCCCAGCTTGTTTTAGATGCCTTGCATGAACTCAATTGGGTGGGGCAACTGGCGCAGTCCGACACTCAGAGGGAGAGCACTTGGGTTTTGTTGGTCGAGACCTCAGTCACGCAACTTGAGCCGCTGGTGAAAAAACTTTGCCTGCATCCTTCCGAGGTCACCGATTTGCTTTGGCAACAAACTCAACTGACGCGCCTTAAGTTGGCCGATGTGATCAAAACTTGATGTTGTCCGTCACAGTGCCGGCGTCACCCACCTTTTGAGCCAGTGTGTTGCGAAGGCCGCATCACTTTTTACAAAATGCAATCATGGCGCTCAAGGTTTCTTCAGGCGCTTCAACCATGAGCTGATGCCCCGCGTTGACCATGGCCACATGCCCGTCATGGGCTAATTTGATCAAGCCCTGTGCCGCTTTGGGTTGGGTCATTTGATCTTTTTGACCCAGCAAGAAGAGGATCGGGCAAGTCACTTTGCCCATCGAAACCTCGCCTTGGTCGTAACTGTCGCAGGCCTTGAAGCCGATGTTAAAAATATTCTGGTGGAGATTGCTGTTCAATACACGTCGCATCAAGGCTTTGCTGCCGCCTAACAACCAAGTGCCTGGGCCGAGTGCGCTGGGTGGTGGTGCCAATGTGGAATGTGAAAACACGTTGACCATTTGAATGGCTTTTTGCGGGTCGTTGAGCGAACTCTCTAGCAAGGCGGGCGAGACCCGCATGGGATAAGCGGTGCCCACCATCATCAATTGAGAAACACGCGAGGGATTTTCGGCGGTGGCATGCAGGGCGATGAGCGAGCCAAAGCTGTGACCAATCAAGACAGCTTTGTCAACACCTGCTGCATCCAACATCGCCATGACACTTTGCGCTGCTTCTTGAACAGATGCCGGCGCTTTGCCGCCGCTTCTGCCGTGACCGGGCAGGTCAATGGCCAACACATTCCAGCCATGATTTGCAAAATAACGCGTCTGCAAAATCCAAACACTGTGGTCGTTTAGCACGCCATGTATGAAAACGGCCGTGGGCTTGGTTGGATCGAAATTTTTGCCGCCTGTGTAGGCATAAAGTGGGGCGCCTTGAACGGTGTAAATCATGCGGCACCCCCAGTTTGAATGGCGGCTTTCTCTGCCGCTTTGAGCGCTTTTTTCAGATCATCGATCAAATCATCGGGGTCTTCAAGACCGATCGACAAGCGCACAGTTCCGGGGCCAATGCCAGAGGCCTTGAGGGTTTCATCGTCAACCCGAAAGTGGGTGGTGCTTGCGGGGTGAATGACCAAAGAACGACAGTCACCCACATTGGCCAAATGACTGAAAACTTGCAAGGCTTCAATGAAGGCCTTGCCTTGTGCACGCGTTCCTTGAATGTCAAAGCTGAATACAGAGCCTGCACCACGCGGCAATAATTTCTGTGCCAATGCGTGGCTGGGATGCGTCTCTAACATGGGGTGGCCGACACGACTCACCATGGGGTGTGCTGCTAAAAAGTTGACCACCTTTTCGGTGTTGCTCACATGGCGCGCCATGCGCAGTGGCAAGGTTTCGATGCCCTGCAAAATGAGCCAGGCGGTGTGTGGACTCATGCACGCGCCAAAGTCGCGCAGGCCTTCGCGTCTAGCGCGAAGAAGAAATGCGCCAATGGTGCTCTCTTCGGTGAACACCATATTGTGAAAGCCTTCGTAGGCTTGCGTGAGTTCCGTAAATTTGCCTTCGGTGTGGGGCCCTGACCAATCAAAGCTGCCGCCATCGACCACCAAGCCGCCAATCACGGTGCCGTGTCCCGATAGAAATTTGGTGGCTGAGTGGACGATCAAGTCTGCGCCATGTTCAAAGGGCTTCATCAACCAAGGCGATGTGAGGGTGGCATCGACCAATAGGGGGACACCAGCAGCATGCGCAATTTGACTGACGGCTGGTAAATCGAGCACATCCATGCCCGGATTGCCAACCGTTTCACCAAAAAATAATTTGGTGTTGGGTTTGACGGCGGCACGCCAAGCGTTTAAATCGCCGGGCTTGACAAATGTGGTCTCAATGCCAAATCGACTGAGCGTGTAGTGCAATAGATTGTGCGAGCCACCATAAAGCGCTGAGGACGCCACGATGTGCGAGCCTGCGCCCATCAAGGTGGTGATTGCCAAGTGCAAAGCAGCTTGACCACTGGCGGTGGCAATGGCGCCAATCCCGCCCTCTAAGGCGGCAATTCGCTGCTCCAAAACGGCATTGGTGGGGTTGCTGATGCGGCTGTAGACATGACCCGCGCGCTCGAGATTGAAGAGCGAGGCGGCCTGGTCACTCGACTCAAAGACGAAAGAGGTTGTGAGGTGTATGGGCACAGCGCGCGCGCCCGTGGTGGGGTCGGGCGCTGCACCAGCATGCAACGCAAGTGTGTCAAAACCAGGATCTGAGTAGCCAGGCATAGAGTTGCTCCAACGATAGTCTGAAATTTTCGGGCAAGAGCTTAAGGGTAAGCTTTTACTATTCTTAGTCAAGATTGTGGGCTATATTTGACGCTCACTAGGAGAACCCACCATGAAAGTCAGTGACATCCTTCGCGTCAAGGGCAATATCCTAATTACCGTCACGCCAGAAGAAACCCTCGCCACTGCTGTTCAAATCATGTCCGAAAAAGACATCGGCTCTTTGGTGGTCATGGAACATGGCGATTTGGTGGGCATGCTCACGTTCCGTGAAGTGATGAAATCATTGGCCGATAACGACTGCGCCATTGCGAGCGTTTCGGTGCGCAAAGCCATGGACGATGCACCCATGACCTGTACCAGCGAAACTGACATGGACGAGGTCAGGCGCATGATGCTCAACAACCATGCGCGCTACATGCCCGTCATGGACAAGCGCATGTTAATGGGCGTGATCAGCTTCTACGATGTGGCAAAGGCCGTGGTGGATGGTCAAAATTTTGAAAACAAAATGCTCAAAGCCTATATTCGCGATTGGCCAGAGGGTGACCATCAAAAACAGAAAGAAGCGCCAACCCTCTGAGATAATGGGGAACTATGAGCGGCAACACCTTCGGCACCCTTTTTTCGGTCACCAACTTTGGTGAATCCCACGGACCGGCCATCGGCTGCGTGATTGATGGCTGCCCACCTGGCATGCCCCTGACGGAGGCGGACATCCAACCCGACCTGGACAGAAGGCGCCCTGGCACCTCAAAGTTTGTCACTCAGCGCAATGAACCCGACACAGTTCAAATATTGTCAGGTGTCTACCAAGGACTCACCACTGGCACCCCCATTGCCCTGCTGATTCAAAACACAGATCAACGCAGCAAAGACTATGGCGACATAGTTCAAACCTTTCGGCCCGGTCATGCTGACTATACTTACTGGCGCAAATATGGTCTGCGCGATCCCCGTGGCGGTGGCCGTTCTTCTGCCCGTCTAACAGCCCCCATGGTGGCGGCGGGCGCGGTGGCCAAAAAATGGTTGGCGGCTCAGTACGGCACCACTTTCAAGGGTTGCATGACCCAAATGGGTGACCTGTCGATCGGCTTTGAAAGCTGGGACCATGTTCCTCACAATCCTTTCTTTGCGCCGCTTGCCGATGTCTCTCAATTGGAAGACTACATGAATGCGCTGCGCAAATCCGGTGACTCTTGTGGCGCCAGATTGCGTGTGGTGGCACAAGGCATGCCCGTCGGCTTGGGCCAGCCCTTGTTTGACAAACTGGATGCCGACATTGCCTACGCCATGATGGGCATCAATGCGGTTAAAGGCGTAGAGATTGGTGCAGGCTTTGCATCTGTTACACAAAAGGGCAGCGAGCATGGTGACCCTCTCACGGCCAACGGCTTTGTGGGCAATCATTCGGGCGGCGTGTTGGGTGGCATTAGCACGGGGCAAGACATCGAGGTGTCGATTGCGGTTAAGCCCACCAGCTCAATTTTGATACCGCGACCTTCAATCGACACACAGGGTCATGAAGTGGAAGTGTTGACCAAAGGTCGTCATGATCCTTGTGTGGGCATTCGTGCCACGCCCATTGCTGAAGCCATGCTGGCGTTGGTCATCATCGATCATGCACTTCAGCATCGCGCTCAGTGCGGCGATGTCGCGCAGCCTGCTTCCAAGTAAGGGGCTTTGATGCCCAACTCAGTGACAGCCACTCGTCGGCAACTCGTGCCTTTTGCGGCAGTCTCTGCCACTTACTTCGCACACATCGGATTTTTCAATCCCTACCTCCCTTTGTGGCTCAAAGACTTGGGATTTGGTTTGTTGGCCATCAGTGTTTTGACATCGATTCAAGCCGCCACAAGATTGTTTGCACCCTATGGCTGGGGTTGGCTGAGCGACCATACGGGCGAGCGTGCCAAGCTGCTTCGTTACAGTGCCACAGTGGCACTGCTGTGTGCCTGTGTCTTGCTGTTTGATTTGGGGCCCATTGCCTTGGGCTTGGTCTTGTTGGCGATGTTCACGCACACCAGTTCAATGATGCCCATGAGTGAAGCGGCCATGGCGCACTTGGTCAGTCAGGGGGGCGGTTTTGATGCCAAACGTTATGGGCGAGTGCGTTTGTTTGGATCGCTTGGGTTCTTGGTCACTGTGTTTTTGGCGGGTGCTTGGTTCGAGCATTTCGGTATGAAACATTTTCCGGGCTGGACCGTCTTGAGTTTGGCTGCTGTCACGGTCAGTGTCTGGTTCTTGCCTGATCTCAAAGAGGCAGTCTCGACCAGTGACGTGAAGGAGGCTGTGATGCCTGTGCTTCGCCAAAAACCAGTGATTTGGTTTTTTATCACGGCCTTTCTCCATGTGTTGTCGCACATGGGTGTCTATGTATTTTTCTCATTGTATTTAGACTCACTGGGCTATAGCAAAGTTTGGATTGGCGTCCTGTGGGCTGTTTCTGTGATTGTCGAAATTGGGTGCTTCTTCACGCAATCTAAGTGGTTGAACAAAATACCCTTGACGGCTTGGCTGCTGGTTTGTTCTGGCGCAATGACATTGCGCATGGGCATGACGGCGCAATGGGCTGATGTGCTGTGGGTTTTACTGATGGCACAAGCACTGCATGCCTTGACATTTGCGGCCCACCACACCGTTTGTGTGGCTTTGCTATCGCATTATTTTCCCGGTCGGCTGCGTGGCAGAGGGCAAGCTTTGTACACCGTCATAGCCTATGGCTTTCCGGGTGTACTCGGGGGCTTAGCGGGAGGCTTGTTGGGTGACAGCTTGGGTTTGCAAAGTGTTTATTGGGCGTCGATGGGTGCAGCGTTGGCGGCCACTTTTTCAGCTTACAAAGTGTGGCGATTGCAACATCCTTTGGACACGCTGCCAAAGACCGCCTAATAAATTGCGCATGGAAGAAATAAATTTCAGGATGTCCTTCACCCAAGAGCCCATTCAACTCGATGCTCAATTGAAAGCCTTGCTGCAGCCTGAGGTGGCCGCTGTATTGGCCGGCGGTCATCGATTTAATTTGCCTGGCAACATGGTTTGGCATGCTTGGGGCCCAGATGCTGCGCCCACCTTTGTACTCATGCATGGCGGCAGTGGCAGTTGGACACATTGGATTCGGAACATTGCACCTTTGTTGGCAGATGGCTACAGAGTGTTGGCCATTGACTTGCCTGGCTTTGGTGATTCGGATGCGCCTTTAAATGGGGGCGATGCCGATGCACTGGTTGAGCCTCTGCACGAAGCGTGGCAGCACATGCGCTGCCACGACAACAATATTTTCATGGGGTTTTCATTTGGCGGTATGACCGCAGCCCTATGGTTGGCGGCTTATCCGCAAGACGCGCAAACTTTAGTCTTGGTGGGCGCGCCAGGCTTTGGCTTGGCATCGCCCGACAGAATCCCATTCAAGGGCTGGCGTCACTTGCCAACGCCTGACTTACAGGCGAAGGCGCACCGTCACAATTTGTTGGGCTTGATGCTGCACGACGAGGCTCATTTGGATGACTTGGCGATGCGTCTTCATGTGCTCAATGTGGTTCGCGATCGCATGACGCGGCGTCGGCTTTCCTCAACCCCTGTGCTGGTGGCAGCGATGCCCAAAATCAAATGCCCTGTGCATGTGATTTATGGTGAGTTTGACGCTTTGTATTTAGACCGCTTGCCCGAAGTTGAAGTGATGTTCAAGCAACTCACGCCCCACTTGGTCTCGTGGCAGCGGGTGAAAGGCATGGGTCATTGGGTCCAATATGAAAACCCATTTGAATTTCAGCGTGCTTTGACAAACACACTGAAATTAGCTTAAACGCTGGCTTTGATGGCCGACACTGCAGCGCGCAAACCCAGCAAGTAGCTGTCTGACCCAAACCCTGCAATTTGGCCTTTGGCTATTTCTGCAATCACGGATTGGTGCCTGAACGCTTCTCGGGCGTGAATGTTGGACATGTGAACTTCAATGATCGGGCACTTCAAAATGGCCAGCGCATCGCGAATGCCGTAGCTGTAGTGCGTCCATGCGCCGGCATTGATCATGACTGCTGAGACGCCATCCGCATGTGCTTGGTAAATTTTTTCCACCATGGCGCCTTCAAAATTGGTTTGAAAGCATTCCACGTCAGCACCTAATTCTTGCCCAAGCTTTTTAAGCTGCGCGTCAATTTCGGCCAAGGTGATGGTGCCGTATTGGGCCGGGTCACGCTTGCCAAACATGTTCAAGTTGATGCCGTTCAAACACAAAATTTTCATGATGATCCTCTGAGGTGGGGCTGACAAAGATCCCTTGAGAAAACATGGAATCTGCGCCTTGAATGCCGATTTTCCAATATTTGAGGCAATATCTCGCTTTTATTCTAAAAACATTTGCAATGGCCGCTACTTTAAAAATCGATTTCGTCTCTGACATTGCCTGTCCTTGGTGTGCCGTGGGCTTGGGTGCATTGGAGCAAGCCTTGGGCAAGCTCAAGGGTGAAGTGTTTGCCGACCTGCATTTCCAGCCTTTTGAATTGAACCCTAACATGGGGCCAGGAGGGCAGGATTTAGGCGAGCACCTGTCCGCCAAATACGGCTCAACCCCTGCGCAGCAGGCGCAGACTCGGGCCAATATTACGGCCCGGGGCGAAGAGGTGGGCTTCAAGTTCAATCCAAACGGTCGAGGCCGTGTTTACAACACCTTCAATGCGCATCGATTGCTCCATTGGGCAGGTGTTCAAGGGCCTGCAGGAAGTCAGCACGCTTTGAAGAAAGCATTGCTAGAGGCTTATCAGGGCCGCGCGGAATGTGTCGAATCGGATGAGGTCTTGTTGGCAGCCGTGGCCTCACTGGGTTTGGATGTTGCTGAGGCCCAGGCTATTTTGGCAGCTGACACCTTTGCACAAGAAGTGCGGGCAGCAGAGCAGTATTACCAACAAGCAGGCATTCATTCTGTGCCTGCCGTCATCATCAATGACAAGCACCTGATTTCTGGCGGTCAACCTGCGGAAGTCTTTGAGCAAGCGCTCAGAAAAATTGCGGCTGGCGAAGTTTGATCCATGCCTGCACTGACCATTTACTACGATGGAAGTTGCCCACTGTGTCGGCGTGAAATTGCCTTTTACAAAGGCAATCCAGATGCAGTCCAATTGCTTTGGCACGATGTGAGTTTGAATTTGCAGGCCAACGACGATTCAAGTCTGGGCGAAGGGCTCAGTTGCGAGCGTGCCATGGCCTACTTTCATGTCAGAGATGCGGAGGGCAACTTGTTTGAAGGTGGTGCTGCTTTTGCGCGCTTGTGGTTAGAGTTGCGGGGCTGGCGCTGGGCCGGCCGCGTGTTTTCGGTGTGGCCGTTCAGTTGGGCTATCAAGGTGGGTTACAAAATGTTTTTGCCGATTCGCCCCGCTCTCCAAAAGTACTTGCTTCAATGGGATGCGCGTCATTCATGAGCCCTTATCAAGCCTTAGTTTTGGGTGCAAGCGGTGCCATCGGAAGTGCGTTTGTCTCACATTTTCAAGACGATCCTGCATGTTCATTGGTGGTGGGTTTGTCACGGCAAAGTGAATTGCATTTTGAATTGGAAAACGAAGACAGCATGGCGCATTGCGCTGCGCAATTGAAAAGTTCTTCCGGGCCCTTTGGCGCATGTCAATTTAAATGGATCATCGATGCCACGGGGGCATTGACCCTTGAGGGGCAAGGCCCCGAAAAGCGCCTAGAAGCTGTGAATGCAAAGCAATTGCTCAAACAGTTTGAGGTGAACGCAGTGGGGCCTGCATTGCTCATGAAGCAGTTCTTTCCTTTGCTTTTAACGCAAGAAACATCGTGCTATGCCACCTTGTCTGCGCGTGTGGGAAGCATTGAAGACAATCACAAAGGCGGGTGGTATGGCTATCGAGCCGCCAAAGCGGCCAGAAATATGCTGTTGCAAACGGCCGCCATAGAAGCTGCACGGAAAAGACCACTCAGTGTTTTCGCAGCTTTGCAGCCCGGGACCGTTCAATCGAAACTCTCATCAAGTTTTGTCGCAACACAAGATGCCATGTCGCCCGAAGAGTCCGTTTCAAAGTTAATGACCGTGTTGTTAGGCTTAAAGCCGAGCGGTCGTGCGCAGTTTGTCGACCATGCTGGGCATGTCATTCCATGGTGATAAGTTTTACAGTGAAGGGAGAAATATGAACGAAGATCCAAGATGTTGTGGCACCGGTACTTGCATCATTGACCCCCAAGGCCGCTGTTGGTGCGGCCAGGAATGGGACGGCGAAAAAATGGCCATGCCCAAGCTAGAACTTCCAACAGATGAAGTTCAAGCGTCTCCATCTAAGCCGGGTCAGTCATCAGCGGGGTCTGAATGATCAAAGCAATCAAAGCAAGTTCGTTGCGGCTGGTGTTGCTTGCATTGGTTTTGACGGGCGGTGTTCATGCATCCGCCAGCCAACTGTCTGAATTGCTAAAGTCCTCAGACCATGTTTTGCTAATGCGTCATGCGCTGGCGCCGGGCGTAGGTGATCCTGCTGGCTACAAACTGCAAGATTGCAAATCACAAAGAAATTTAGATGCCAAAGGGCGTGAGCAAGCGGAAAGAACAGGACGGTGGTTGAGGACGCAGGGTGTGGGCAATGCACTCGTCTTTACCAGTGCGTGGTGTCGTTGCAAGGAAACTGCTGAAAAGTTGGCGTTTGGGATGCCTGTGCATGAAGCGTCTTTGAATTCATTTTTTGACGACATGCGTCAGGGGGCGCAAAGCAATTTGAACTTGCAGAAATTCATTGAAACTCAGCTTAAAACCAAAGGCGATAAGGCTTTGGTTTTGGTGACCCATCATGTGAACATTGCACAATTTACGGGAGAAAACGTAAGCTCGGGTGACATGGTTTTGGCCAAAGTGAATGCGGCAGGAAAAATGGTGTCATTCAAAATTTACCCCAGCCCTTAGCCGGCATTGTGCAGCGGGCGGATTTGACTTTCTAGCGCTGCAAGGCTTGAGAGATTTTGTGTCTTGAAACGGTGCTCTTTGGAATTTTGAAAGCGGGGCTCTGGCCGCCTGCGTGTTCCGTCAGCGCATCTTGAAACCAACTGCGCACATCTTGTTCCAAACCAATCCCATGCATGAAGTTGTAAATGGCTTTTTTCAAGCCCAGTCCCAAGAGGTCATGGTCCACGCCAGTGGGGTCGACAAAGCCAATGTCGTTCTTTCCAAAACTCACGGGCGGTAACGGGATGAGTTGAATGCCATATTCTTTGGGGTTCAAGCCTACGGGAGAGTGAACTGTGCATGCAAAGCGATGGAAGAAGCCACTTTGAATGCAACCGTTCTCAAACAACTGGCGCACGTATTCGAGTGCGTCTACGGTGTCTTGTACGGTTTGAGTAGGAAAGCCGTACATCAAGTAGGCGTGAACCAAAATACCAGCTTCAGAGAAGCCTTTGGTGACTTGTGCCACTTGCTCAACCGTGACGCCCTTTTTCATAAGTTGAAGCAGGCGGTCGGAGGCGACTTCAAGCCCTCCCGACATGGCAATGCAACCGCTCTCAGCCAACAGTTCTGCCAACTCGGGTGTGAAGGTTTTTTCAAAACGAATATTGCCCCACCACGAGATGTGTACATTTCTGCGAATGAGCTCTTCTGCCAAAGCTTTGAGAGCTTTGGGGGGTGCAGCTTCATCTACAAAGTGGAAACCTGTTTGCCCTGTTTCCTTTACAATTTTTTCAATGCGGTCGACCAACAAAGTTGCCGACGCTGTTTCGTAGCGCGAGATGTAATCGAGACTCACATCGCAGAAGCTGCATTTTTTCCAATAGCAGCCATGTGCCACCGTGAGTTTGTTCCAGCGGCCATCGCTCCACAGGCGGTGCATGGGGTTGAGCATGTCCAGCAAGGACAAGTAGTCCTGCAAAGGCAGGCCATCCCACGTGGCGGTACCCACTTCTTCAAATGGAACCTCGGGCTCTGACCAGTTGATCAATTGAACGCGTTGAGTGCTAGCAGTGCTACCGTCATTTGGCGTTTCATCCGCTGATTTTCGAATGAAGGTTCTGACCAAGCGTGAAGCAGACCGTTTGCCTTCTAAATGTTCTAGCAAAGCCAGCAACGGGCGCTCGCCTGAATCGAGTGTGACGAAATCAACATAATCAAATACACGCGGCTCGGTCAACTCCCGCAATTCGGTATTGACGAAGCCGCCCCCCAATGCAATGTGAATCTGGGGGTGGTGTTGCTTGATGCACTGCGCAATTCTGAAGGCTGCGTAAACAGCGCCAGGGAAGGGTGCTGAAAGCAGCACCAAGCTGGGTTGGTGCCTGTCAATGGCCTGCAGCGTGAGTGCTTGTAGCGTTTCATCCATCAAGGTGATGGGTGCTGAAAGGGCTTCAGCCAAAGGCTCAAAGGTGGCTTGGCTGCCTGCCAAGGATTCGCCATATCGCACAAATTCGAACCGTGAATCGACGGCATCGCGGAGCACATCGGCCAAGTCATTTAAATACAAAGTGGCCAAGTGGCGTGCTCGGTCTTGCTGACCCAGTGCACCAAAGGCCCATGACAGGGGGTCGCCCGATTCGCTGTCGTCATAAGCATCGAGTGCTGCAAAGCGAGGACCTTCGGGTAAGAAGCCACGACCTGCAATGCGATGGCTCAGCGTACTGTCCTTGCCTTGTAAAAAAGCAATGCTGGGTTCAATGGTGTGAACGTAACGGTGAAAGAAATCGAGGAAGAAATTGACGCTGGCACTGCGCGCTTCTTCAGGCAATTGCAGTGCGCGAACCTTCACATTTTCCAAGCCTTGGGAAGTGAACAAACTCAAGACCAGCTTCAAGGCCAAATCTTCTTGAACGGCCTCTACGTTGCGCGAACGCAAAAATCCCGTCAGGTAGGCCGTAGACGGGTAGGGGGTGTTGAGTTGCGTCATCGGCGGGATGACGCTTAAGACTCGAATTGGATTGGGTTTCATTCAACCCGTGACTTTACAGCCACTTTTGCATGAATTGCGCTTGTCCCGCTGCAGCAGCGAGTTCATATTGGGTAAACCCAAAGCGTTTGTAGCTGGACAAAGCCTGAGCGTTGCCACTGAGTACCTCAAGCGTGAGCTTGCAGCAGCCTCGCTTGCGGGCATGTTCTTCAGCTGCTTTGAGCAGGGCTTGGCCGACGCCTTGGCCGCGATGGCTCGGCAAAACGGCGATGTCATGCACATTGAGCAAGGGCTGGGCCTTGAAGGTGGAATAGCCCTCAAAGCAGTTGATCAAGCCAACAGCCAGACCATTCAGCCAGGCAATGAAACTGGCCGCACCTGGAATTCGAGCCAAGTCACTGCAGAGTCTCGCTACCGCTTCTGGTTTGAGGGCGTCACCACCCCCCATGGGATCTCGGGCGTAGGCATCTAGTAACTCGACCAAAGCCTGCGCATCTTTTGCATTCAAATAGTCGACGCGCTTGATCTGCAACACGCTCATGAAGCGTAGTCGCTCATGGGCAGGCAGCTACAGAACAAATTGCGATCGCCGTACACATTGTCAACTCGGCCAACTTGCGGCCAGTACTTCACGCTGCTCAAGGGTCGACCGGCTTGGGCTGCACCTACTTCGCGTGAGTAAGGACGGTTCCAATCTACCGCCATCAAACTGGCTGCTGTGTGAGGCGCGTGCTTCAGTGGGTTGTTGTCTTGCGGCCAAGCACCGTTTTCAATGAGGCGCACTTCATCGCGAATGGCAATCATGGCGTCGATAAAACGGTCTAACTCTTCAAGGGTTTCGCTTTCGGTGGGTTCCACCATGAGGGTGTTGACCACGGGAAATGACAGGGTCGGGGCGTGGAAGCCATAGTCCATCAAACGCTTGGCCACGTCCTCGGCCATCACGCCGCTGGTTTCTTTCAGGCCGCGCAAATCCAAAATGCACTCGTGGGCCACATGACCTGCTTTGCCATTTTCACCTGCGCTGGCGTACAGCGTGGGGTAGTGGTCGGCCAAGCGATGGCTGATGTAGTTGGCCGCCAAAATGGCCGCTTCGGTGGCGTGCTTCAAACCTTCGGCGCCCATCATGCGGCAATACATCCAGCTGATGGGTAAGACGGCTGCATTGCCCAAAGGCGCAGCCGATACAGCGCCCACACCATTCACCTTCAAGCCGCCTGTGGCGTGGCCTGGCAAGAAAGGCACCAAGTCTTCCACCACACAAACAGGACCTA
>CANKOT010000038.1 GCA_947484245.1 Comamonadaceae bacterium | reverse complement strand
GTTTTCCCACACACGAGGACGCTGCAGTTGAATGGGCATGTCTTCAAGCACGCGCCCTTTGCTGAGAACCACAACGCGATCTGCTAAAAAAACTGACTCGGCGACATCGTGCGTAATGAAGAGAATGGTTGGGCGTCGCTCTTGCCAAATTTTGGTCAGTTCCTCTTGCAAGGTCATCCGTGTTTGAGCGTCCACACTGGCGAAGGGCTCGTCCATCAAAAGGACGTCAGGGTTATTTGCCAAAGCACGCACCACGCCCACACGTTGCTGCATGCCTCCCGACAATTCATTGGGATACTTTTGCGCCACGTGCTCTAAACCCACTAAGGATAAAAATTCAAGCGCAATTTGATCGCATTCTTTTTTGGGTAGGCCTCGCATGCGCGGACCAAAGCCTACGTTTTCGCTAACTGTTTTCCAAGGGAACAAGGCAAAGGTTTGGAACACGACACCTCTGTCTGCCCCGGGCCCTTTGATGAGTTTGTCGTCGATCGTGATGGATCCGCCAGAAATTGGCAGAAAGCCTGCAATCATGTTGAGCAATGTGGTTTTGCCGCAGCCCGAGGGGCCAACGATAGAAATAAATTCACCTTGATTGACCTTCAAGGAAATGTCGTGCACGGCTGTGACGTTGGCGCCAGCGTACGGGTCAAAATACGTTTTGGAGACGTTTTGAATTGTCAAATTTTTCATTGCGTAACCAGACCCCATCTTTTTCCTGTTGCCCGCTCAATTGGCGCGAGAACCCAGCTGTCGACCACATACCAAAGCGTGCCCAATACAACCATTCCTAGAAGAATTTCCACAACTGACCCCGCGCGGCGTGCATCAAACATCATGAATCCAATGCCGCTGGTGCCGACAATGATCTCCGTAGCAATCAATGCACGCCATCCGTAACCCAAGCCATTTCGCAGGCCAGTCATGACGTTGGGAAGGGCGCCTGGCAAGACCACTTCCCACACCACTCTGAGCTTGGAAGCACCAAGGCTGAGAGCAGCACGATGAAGGTCTGTGGAAACAGATCGCACACCAAGGGATGTGTTCAAAACAATTGGGAAGAGAACTGTGTAAACAATGATCAAAGTCATTGTGGTCAAGCTAAATCCAAACCAAACCAATAAGATGGGCAGCCAAGCAATGTCGCCAATTGCTTGGAAGAACAATAAAACTGGCCAGACCGCTTGCCTTACTCGATCACTCAAGCCGATTAAGAGACCCAAGGGAATGCCAATTGCGACCCCTACTGCGGCGCCGACAGCCAAACGCACGACGCTGTCTTCTAAGTATTGAGTTAAAACGCCTTTGTAGGTGAGCGTGCCAAAGGCGTTGATGACATCCATTGGCCCTGGTAGAAACGCGCGTGGAAACACCTGAAATTCGGTGACCAGTGCCCAGGCAATGACCAGTGGAATAAATGGCAGGATTGTTTGAACGATGGGAAATTTAGCTGCAAGCCGCAGATAAAGAGACCATGCTTTTAAAAGAACGATCATGCTCGCCTCACCATACCCCAGCGCTCAATCGTGGCTCGCTCAACGGGCGCAAGAATGAGCCGATCAATGGCCAGCCAGATCAGTCCAATAATGATCATGCCCAGAACGATGACCTCTGTTTTGTAGAAATCTCGGGCCAAAAATAACATGTACCCAAGCCCTACATTGGTGGCAATCATTTCAGCGGCAATCAATCCCCGCCAAGCAAAGCCCAGCCCAGTTCGAATACCCGTGACGATGTTGGGCAAAGCACCTGGCAAAATAACTTGTGTCAGCAGCGTCCAACCATTGGCACCCAAAGAAGCTGCAGCATTTCTCAGTGGCATAGGGATGCTCGCCACGCCAAGAAGAGTGTTGTACGTGACAACAAAAAATACCGCATTGAAAATAACAAAGGTAATGGCGCCAAAGCCGTAGCCAAACCACAGGGTGGCGATAGGAATCCAAGCAATACCCGCTAAGACGGAAAAAAATCTAAACAATGGCGATAGAAAATCTGAAACGATAGGATTGAGTCCCATGGCCACACCCAAAGGAATGCTGACCACAACGGCTAGCAGTGTGCCAACGGCGACTCGACCTAAGCTGGCCGCGATGTGATCAAAGATACTGCCATCGTTGACAGCCTCTAAGCCAGCTTTAAAAACGGATTCGATGCTTGGAAACACACGCGCATTCACTTGAAAAAATTGAACGCAAAATTCCCAAATCAATAACAACACGAGCAGTGGTATTGCAAACTTAAAAGCAGAATACAAGCGTTGTGACATTCGAACCATTTCTACATGATTAACAATTCATAGTACTCATATTGGCTTTAGAGTTGATTGGGGTAATCACTTAAATTGGATCGTTCAATCGATATAGGGCTGATAAAAAAGGAGCCAATGGCTCCCTTTTTTTTATTTCTAAAAATGTGCAATCTGAAACAAAAAATTCTTGATATAAAAATTTTGAATGTGAGATTTTTTTCTTCAGCGAATGTCACCTGCAAGGCTAGCCAAGGTATGGGCTGGTATTTCAATGTGAGCAGGGTAGTTGGTGTGATCGCAACCCATCTTTGCGCCCGCACCGGCTTTTAAAGCTTGGCACATGGCAGGTTTAAATTCAAAGCGCACAAAGTGAACGGCTGAAGTTTTCTCGTCATTTTCACGATCCAGATCTTCGTCGGCAATGGCATAGACCCTCGGGTGACCTTCAATTTCAATGAACATGCGGTCTTCAATGCCGATGAGTCTTGATAGTTCACGTTTTCTTTCGTTGATGTCAGTGTATTCCAGCATCATGGTGGCTTTCCAGTTGGTGCCATCTGGTACCAACGGCGCATAGGCCTCTATTTCGTCTTGAATGCCTTGTTCTTCGAAAACTTTTTCAATGCGCAACATCTCTTGAATTTGGTAGCGAATGGTGGTCTCGCTTTCAAAGTGCAATGACAAATGTTCACCTAAACGCACGTTTCTGACTTTGCGATGAGCGATGACATCGGCCTTATTGGCTTTGCGCCATTTGGTGTAGGCTTCCAACGTCATCAAATTTTCAGCGGTGATGTTTCCAGTCAATTGCATGATTGTTCCTTGTTATTTCAAACCGTATGCTTTGCGCACCAGCGTGAGAGGGTGATTCAGTTCGGGCGCACCCAAGTTGTTGACCTCAAAACCTTGTGCAATGTGATGCCCACCCAATGGGCAATCAGAGCTAATGAAGTCGGGCTTGGTGCCGTCCTTCATGGTTGCCATGGCCTTGAAAACAGGTTTGCCAATTTTCATGGCAGTTTCGTGTGACGCTTTTTTCACGCCATACGTGCCGGCATGGCCAGAGCATCGCTCAATGGTGTTGATTTCTGTGTCCGGAATCATTTTCAACATCTCTTCCGTTTTACGGCCAATGTTTTGCACGCGGCCGTGACAAGGAATTTGATAGCTCACATTGCCCAAGGCTTGCGGAAATTCGGTTTTGAGCAAGCCGTCGCGTTTGCGAGCCATGAAATATTCAAATGGATCCCACATGCTGTCTTTCACCAATTGGGTGTCTGCACAGTCGGGAAACATGAGCGGTATTTCTTGTTTGAACATCAGTGCGCAACTGGGTACGGCGGCCATGATGGCAAAACCGTCTTTGGCGTACTGAACCAAAACAGGAATGTTGGCTTCTTTAGATTCTTTGACCGAATCTAGATCACCCAGTTCGAGTTTGGGCATGCCACAGCATTTTTCTTTGTCAACCAGGACATAGGGAATGTCGTTGTGATTCAGAATTTTGAGAAGGTCGTGCCCAATACCCGGCTCGTTGTAGTTGATGTAGCAAGTTGAATAAATGGCCACTTTGCCAGGCGTTTTTTCACCATCGACAACCTTCATGCTGGTTGACTCTTCGGCGCTGGATCTGAATTTTCGAGTTGCCAAAGAAGGCAGCCAAGCATTTTGATCAACGCCCAATGTAGATTCCATCACGCCCCGAGCTGCCTTGCTGTTATTGATGGCATTGACGGCTTGTACCACAATGGGGATGCCAGCCAGTGAGCCATGCACATCCGTAGAGGCGAGTAGCTTTTCCGCTGTGCCAACGTCGCCTTTTTTAAACTTGATGGCCTTGGCGCGCAACATGGTGTGGGGAAAGTCAAGGTTCCATTCATGGGGGGGCGTGTAGGGGCACTTGGTCATGTAGCAAAGGTCGCACATGAAGCACTGATCGACTACTTTCCAATAATCTTTTTTGTCAACGCCGTCGACTTCCATGGTCGAGCTTTCATCGACCAGATCGAACAGCGTGGGAAAAGAGCCGCACAAGCTGACACAGCGGCGGCAGCCGTGACAGATGTCAAAAATTCGCTCTAACTCATTGAAGCAAGACTCTTCGTTGTAAAAATCTGCACCTTGCCAATCTAGGGGATGACGTGTGGGGGCTTCTAAATTGCCTTCTTTGGCCATGCTGCTTACCTCATTCAATTGTTAATTTCACAAATAGCCTAGACCAAGCTGTTTGTGAAATTACTGCACCCGAAGGTGCAGCAACTTTGCAGCTCAAATCAATCGACCAATTCGGTCAATGCTTTTTGATAGCGGTTGGCGTGTGAACGCTCTGCCTTGGCGAGAGTTTCAAACCAATCAGCAACTTCATCAAAGCCTTCGTCACGAGCTGTCTTGGCCATACCAGGGTACATGTCGGTGTACTCGTGGGTTTCGCCAGCAACAGCAGATGCCAGGTTTTGACGTGTAGAGCCAATGGGCATGCCGGTGGCTGGGTCACCAGATTGCTCGAGAAACTCTAAGTGGCCGTGTGCGTGTCCGGTCTCGCCTTCAGCAGTAGAGCGGAAAAGCGCTGCCACATCATTTTGACCTTCAATGTCAGCTTTGTTTGCGAAATACAAATAACGACGGTTGGCCTGGGATTCGCCTGCGAAGGCATCTTTCAGGCATTGTTCCGTGCGCGAGCCTTTAAGTGCTGCCATGGTTCATCTCCTTAAGTTTGAAACAAATGCTTTGACCGATTTGTCAAAGACTTTCAGACTTTATAGGGCCGTCCTCTTGGCGTCTAATTGACTTATTCAATGGCCTTCATTAAGGCTGGCTATGAATATAGGGTTTGTACTTATATTTGCTCATGTATTTGACATTCAAAAATTACCCTACTCACAACCTTTCTTTTTGTCTTTCAGATAATGCAAGTGTCGAAAAATTGAAACAAACATGAAAAGCGTTCCTATTCCACAAGCTGTGATGGGCAACTACGACGGCTCAAGTTGGAGTTGGCATCTCAAGCGCAACATTTCAATATCTCCCACTCAACTGGCCTTGATTTTTGGGGGCCTGGGGCTTGTTTCTTTGCTCATCGGATTGGCTTTTTATTGGGCCGGCGCATCCCTCATATTGCCTTTTTCCCTATTTGAAATAGTAGCTTTGCTGGTCGCTTACTTTTACAACGCCATCCATGCCAATGATTACGAAACCCTCACTCTCAATGGCAATGTGATCCAAATAGAGAGCAAGATTGGTTTGAAGTTGAACCACATGGAGTTTGTGAGCGCCTTAACCAGAGTTGACACTTTGAGTCACATGAATCAACTCATTCAACTCAAGCAAGGCCAAAAAGACACCTACTTTGGTCGGTACGTCCATGCCAATTTGAGGCCCTTGCTTGCCAAGCAAATCTCTTCGCGTTTGCTTTTAAACCAAAGTTATTGAGATTTAAAAGCCTGAATCGCTTGGGGTAGTCAAAACAATGTTGATCTGACCCCAATTGATTTTTTCAGGTGCCGATGATGCCGCCGTCTTTTTTGCGAATCACAACGGTGGCTGAGCGAGGACGGCCTGTGGGTTTTTGGTCTGGCCAATTAGAGATGGCGCGGGGGTTGGCGGGGCTGTTGAGCTCGCTAGGCGTTTCACCCGGATGTTGAATGTTGATGAACATTGTTTTGCCGTCTGGTGTTTCTGTCACACCTGTTACTTCGCAACCTGCAGGGCCTACTAGGAAGCGGCGAACTTCACCGGTTTGCACATCGGCTGCAAGCATCATGTTGTTACCAAAGTTTTTCAGGTCGCCTTTGCCCATGGCAGAGGTGGACATGTCGGTTTGAATCCACATCAAACCACGTCCATCAACCCACAAGCCATCAGGACAAGAGAACATGTCGCCCTTGATGTTGCCTTTGGCTTCTGCGCGGGCCAGAGAAGGATCGCCTGCCATGATGAAGTGGTTCCATGCAAAAGTGGTGGCGTGAAAATCGGCATCTTCTTTCCAGCGGATGATGTTGCCTTGTGTGTTGTTGGCACGTGGATTGGCCGCATCGACTGCGGGTTGATTGTTGCCACCGCGGTTGCTGTTGTTGGTGAGCGTGGCGTAAACCCAGCCTTGTTTGTCAATGTCAATCCACTCAGGGCGGTCCATTTTGGTAGCGCCCAAAATATCGCTGGCCTGGCGTGCTTTGATCAGCACCTCGGCCTGATCGGCAAAACCGTTGGCCGCTGTCAAAGAGCCTTGGCCATGGGTTAGGGCAAGCCATTGGCCTTTGCCATCGGCATTGAATTTGGCTACATACAAAGTGCCGTGGTCGAGCAGCGAGGCATTGGCCGCAGCACCACCAGGTTTGATGGCATCGCGGCTAACAAACTTATAGATGTATTCCAAGCGAGCGTCCTCGCCCATGTAAACGACTGCCCGATTGTCTTTGGTCACGGCAATTGTGGCGCCTTCGTGCGCGCCACGTCCCATGGCTGTGCGCTTCATGGGGGTTGCGTTTGGGTTCTGGGGATCAATTTCAACGATCCAGCCGAATCGGTTGGGTTCGTTCGGGTTTTGCACGGCATCAAATCGAGCGTCATGCTCGTGCCAACGGTAACGTACACCACCTTTTCTCAAGCCCCAACGACGCTCGTGTTCGGACATTTTGTCGCCACCACTGAAGTAGAAAATGAAGTTTTCTTCAGAGGTGAGGTAAGTGCCCCAAGGCGTGATGCCACTGGCGCAATTGTTCAAAGTGCCCAAGACCACTTTGCCAGTTGGATCGGCAGCAGTTTTTAAGAGGGCGTGGCCGGCAGCAGGGCCGCTCAGTTCGGTGCGGGTATTGGCAGTAATGCGTCTTGCATATTTGGAGGGGTTGACCACCTCCCACTTACCACCTTTGTCTTGTACTTCAACCACAGACACGCCGTGGGCCGCTTGTGATTTGCGCACTTTCTCGGCGCTCCAATTGGCCATGCCATCTTTGAACAACAAGCCGTGGTCGACGTACTCGTGGTTCATGGCCAACAGGCCTCTCCTAGATCCATCGAGTGCATAAAAGTGAATGCCGTCGTGGTGCATTCCCAATTGTGTTTCTTGATCGGCAGCAGAGTTACTGGCGTCGTCTTTGAAAGGATTATTTTGGCCAACAATGCCCACTGGATCGCCCCAGGGTGCAATGACATGAGCAATGTAGCCCTCCGGTACCGTGATGCTATCGGCAGTAGAAATAGCCACGCTTTTGAAGCCAATCTTGGCAGCCGCTACCATTCCCATGGAAGCGCAGCCTGTGAGGGCAGCAGCGCCACCCACAGCGCTGAGAGGCGCCAAAAAGCTGCTGGCCAAAGCACCCAAGCCACCGCGCAGCACTTGGCGGCGCGAAGGGTCAGAAACGTCGTGAATGCTGGGGTTGGAAGAGCGGTTGCTGTCTTCCATGAGGGAAAAGTCTTTTGCCATGATCTTGTATTTGCTTGAGGGTTTATTAACGGGTTGTATGACGGCTTTGGATGAAGCCCCTTTTTATGCCATTTAGTTGACAATTGTGTGACAAAACCGGAATGATAAGGCTATTAGGATTTTGAAGATGAAAATAAAAAAGCAAGCTGGTACTTGGCCTTCCCCTTTGTCGGCCACCTTGTTGGCGCAGGCTGGCAGCAGCATGATGTGGTCGCAGCCCATCGGCCATGATCTTTGGTGGGATGAGGTCAGGCCCAGTGAAGGCGGCCGCACGCTGGTGGTCAGTCGTGAGCATGGCGATATTTTGAAGGCGCCATGGAGTGCCAAAAGCCAAGTGCATGAGTACGGGGGAATCAGTTGGCTTGGGCTCTTGCACAATGGCAAGCCCATGCTGGCTTTTGTCAGCAAGTTAGACCAACGCATTTACTTGACCGAGCCAAGGGGTGAGCCTATTGCCTTTAGCCCAGAGCCACCCGAAGGTGAGAGCCATCGGTACATTGACATGATTGCTGTGGGCGAAGAAATTTGGTGTATTCGAGAGGTGCACACGGCAGCAGGCGTTCAGCGAGATTTGGTGGCTGTGAGTCAAAGTGGTTTGCGAAGCCTTGAGTCTGCATCCCATTTTTATGCTCACCCAAGGTTATCACCCGATGGTCGACATTTGGCCTGGATTGCGTGGGAACATCCGCAAATGCCTTGGGATGGCACCGAACTTCGTGTAGCCGATGTGCTTGAGGGCAGCTTGCACAATGTGCGTGTCTTGGCTGGCAATGCGCAAACTTCTTGCTTGTCACCAGAGTGGGGGCCTCACAACGAGCTCTACTTCATCAGCGATGCCAGTGGTTGGTGGAATCTTTGGCAAGCAGGTTTGAATGCGCCATTGAAGCATTTGATTGAAGACCAAAGCGAGTGGGGTTTTCCGCTTTGGCAGCTGGGAATGAGAGCCCTGTCTGTGCTGGCTGATGGTCAGATTTTGTCTGTGCATGGCCCTGTGGATGCTCGAAAAATAGTGCGCGTTAATCCAAAGACTGGCCAGATGCAAGACTTGCTTTGCAACTTGACAGATTTCAAGCCATCGCTCAGTGCGTCGGGCCACAAGGCGTATGCCGTGGGGTCAAGTGCCAAAGTGGTATCGCAACTCATTGAAATTGATTTGCCCAGTTGGCAAGTTTCAAAAGTGCTTGCTTCAATCGATGCGCCTATCGATGCCACTTATTTTCCTGAGCCGCATGAAATCAAAGTGCTTCGAAAAGATGGCCGAGAGGTTTTTGCCATACTGCATGCTGCACAGCATCCAGAGTTTGAGCCTTTAGAAAAACCGCCACTCATGGTGGTGGTGCATGGCGGGCCAACTGCCAATGCAACAGCAAGTTTGTCGATGAAGTATGCCTATTTCACATCACGAGGTATCTCGGTGGTTGATGTGAACTATGGGGGGTCTACGGGTTACGGTCGTCACTACAGAAACTTGCTTCGGGGGCAGTGGGGTGTGGTGGATTGTGAAGACGTGTTGGCGGTGGTCGACTCGCTCATTGCCCAGGGTGTTTGTGCGCCCAACAAAGTGGTAATTCGCGGCAGCAGTGCAGGAGGCTTCACCGTTTTGAATGCGCTCGTCAACGGTCATCAATTTGCTGCGGGCGCTTCTTACTATGGTGTGGCCGATTGCACCACGCTGGCCAGCGATACGCATGATTTTGAATCGAGGTATTTGGACAGCATGATTGGCGAATATCCCGCTGAAAAGGCTTTGTACATTGAGCGTTCGCCCATCACGCACGTGAGCCGCCTAAGTTCTCCCTTGGTTATTTTCCAGGGCTTGGATGACAAGGTGGTTCCCCCTTCCCAGTCAGAGGCTTTGAGGGATGCCTGTGTGGCAAAGGGACTCAAGCATGCCTATGTTGCCTACGAAGGTGAGGGGCATGGCTTTAGACAAGCCGCTACCATTGTGTCTTCGCTTGAAACTGAATTAAAGTTTTACGGCGAGGTGTTGGGTTTTGTGCCGCAAATTCAAATCCATGAGCCCTAACATCAGCATCACGGAATTTCAGTGATGCCCACCACAAAGTAGTCGGTATCGCCAAAGCAAGTGGTTGGCAAACCTTTGTGCTGCTCGTAGTTAAGGGTCACGCGCTTGCCTGCTGCAGCTGTCAGTTTTTGGGCCACGGCCTCATCTCGCACCGTGAATAAGAATTTTTCAGGTGCAGCGCCTGGCATGGCGACCAAGGAAAGTTCACCTTCCCAAGTTTTGCAAATCCAACCTTTGTTGGACACTTTTTGCAAAAACCCAGCACGCTCACCCGTTGAGTAACTCCAATTGAGAGCGATGTAAAGGTAAAGGGCAAAAAGTGCAACAACTCCACCAATGAAGATGGCAAATACTTTGACAATTTTTTGTGGGTTCATGTTGGTCATAAAGGCATTCTAGATGAGTGAAGCCAATACACAGAGATTTTGCATATTTGGTGGCATTTAAATGATGGCCTGATTGTTGCGTTTTTTTGTGTAAAGTGCGATGAGGAAAAACAATGTTGATCTGACCCCAATTAATTTTTTATGACTCAAAATGATGTTGCCACTCGGTTGAGGGCTTTGCGCAGTGAAATGGAAAAGCACCATTTGGATGCTTGGGTTTTGCCGTCTTCAGACCCACACAATTCTGAATACACGCCTTTGCGCTGGAAGGTGAGGCAGTTTGTTTCGGGCTTTACTGCCTCGGTCTCTACCATGGTGGTTTTGAAAGACGCTGCCTATGTGTGGGCCGATGGCCGTTATTGGCTTCAAGCTGAGCAAGAGTTGGCCGGTACCGGTATTCAAATTGTGAATCTGGGGCAACCCGATGTGCCGCCCTGGAATCAATGGTTGGCTGAGAAGTTGCCCGAAGGCGCTCGACTTGGCTTTTATGGCGCCACCATGATGGTCAAGGCGGTGGCCGATGTGGAAGAACAATTGAAATCCAAACGCATCAGCGTGCATACCGAGCATGACCTCACAGATGCCGTTTGGCACGATCGTCCGGGCTTTCCAATGGCGCCTGTGTTTGCACACTCGCTTGCTTATGCCGGCAAAAGTGTCCTCGAAAAGCTGAATGAGGTTCGTGAAGACATGCGCAAGACGCAGGCCCAAGCGCATGTCTTGAATGCCCTAGACGACATTGGTTATTTGCTCAATCTGCGCGGCACAGATGTTCCCACGTCGCCTTACTTTCATGCTTACCTGGTGGTGACGGAAAAGGCCGCCAGTTTGTATGCTCACACCCAACGGTTTTCAGATGACATTCTTGAAAATTTAAAAGAGCAGGGCGTTGAACTCAAGCCCTACGATATCTTTTTTGACGACTTGAAGGTCTTGTCGGGCCTTGCTGTTTGGGTCGATCCGGCGCAAAGCAATTTGCTCACTTTCAAACAACTTCAAAGTTTCAATTGCCGATTGATTGAAAAACGCGCCCCGTCGGTTGCCATGAAGGCGGTTAAAAATTCAGTTGAAATCGACAATTGGAAAAACTGTTTTGTTCGTGATGGCGTTGCCATGGTCAAATTTTTGAACTGGTTTTACAAGAACGTCGGATCTGGCGTATTGACAGAACGAATCGTTTCAAACCAGATTGATGCTGAGCGAGCCAAGCTCGATTTGTTTCGCGGTCTGAGCTTCACCACCATTCCAGCTTATGGCCCCAATGCGGCCATGATGCACTATGGTTTGAAAGAAGGCCTCGATACGCCTGTGAGACCTGAAGGCTTCTTTTTGCTCGATTCGGGTGGGCAATATGACGATGGCACCACAGACATCACGCGCACCTTTGTGTGTGGACCTTGTTCGGATGAGCAACAACGCCACTTTACCTTGGTCTTAAAGGGCATGCTCAGGTTGTCTGCGGCTATCTTCATGCAAGGCACCCGTGGTTTGCAACTTGATATCTTGGCCCGGCAGGCCTTGTGGAACGAAGGCGTCAATTACGCTTGTGGCACAGGCCATGGCGTAGGCTATTTCAACAATGTGCATGAAGGCCCGCACAGCATCGGTGTAGGATTCATTGACCAAGCCATTGTGCCAGGCATGGTGGTGACCAACGAGCCTGGCGTTTATTTGTCAGGTCGTTATGGCATTCGCATTGAAAATATATTGCTTTGCAAAGATCACAGCGCCACCGAGCACGGCAAGTTCTATCAGTTTGAGGCCATGACCTTGTGTCCCATTGACACGCGTGTGGTTCAAAAAGACTTGTTGGGTGTTGAAGAAACAGCCTATCTGAATGCTTACCATGCGGTGGTATTCCAAAAACTAAGTCCTCATTTGCAGGGCGAAGATCTGGTATTTTTGGAACAGGCTTGTCGCGCCATTTAGAGTTTGATTTTGAGAATTTGATTTTTAACGCTTGAGTAACGGCACCGGCTTTTTCCAAAGCGGCCGCATGGCCCAAATTATTGATGACCCCATTGATTGTATTCGCCCCCATAATCTGAACTTAAAAATGAAAAAAACAGAACTTTCACAATTTCAGATATGGGGCATTTTGGGCGGCGCGGCCATCATGCTCAGCTTGGCCATGGGCATGCGGCAGAGTTTTGGATTGTTTCAACCCCACATGATTCGCGACATTGGCATTACCGCGGCTGATTTCTCAATGGCGGTTGCTTTGCAAAACATTGTGTGGGGCGCCACACAGCCTGTGGTGGGTATTTGGGCAGACAAATATGGCACACGGCCTGTGGCGCTTGTGGGTGTCTTAATTTACATCGTTGGCTTGCTATTTTTGAGATTTGCCGATGCCGCTTGGATGGTCACGCTGGGCATTGGCTTCTGTGTGGGCATTGCTTTGTCGTGCACAGCCTCCAACATCGCAATGAACATCACCGCTCGAACTGTGAGTCCCCTCAAGCGAGGCGCTGCCATGGGCGCAGTGTCTGCCATCGGTTCATTGGGCTTGACCATTGCGTCACCCATGACGCAGTCCCTCATTAGCAATGTCAATTGGCAAATGGCCGCCGTCGGATTTTTGGGGCTGGCGTGTGTCATGTTGCCTGCAGCCTTTTGGGGTAGCAAGGCCGATCAAATTGAGCCAGAGGCGGTCATTGGCAAGCCGCAATCGGCCACAGATGCCATCACTGAAGCTCTAGGCCACAAGGGTTATCGAGTTTTGTCCATTGCATTTTTTGTCTGTGGATTGCAGCTGGTCTTTATCACCACCCATTTGCCAGCCTACCTCGACATTTGCGGCATGGACCCCACGGTGGGCAGCAACACATTGGCTTTGGTTGGTTTGTTCAATGTGATTGGCTCTTATTTGTTTGGCTGGCTGGGAGATCGTTATTCCAAGCGCATGCTTTTGGGTAGTATTTACATCCTCAGATCATTGGCCTTGTTGATGTTCTTTTCCTATCCGCCATCGCCAACCACTACATTGGTATTAGGTGCCGTGTTGGGCACACTTTGGCTGGGTGTGGTGCCCTTGGTATCTGGGCTTATCGTGCACCTGTTTGGCTTGCGTTTTATGGCCACACTGTCGGGTATTGCCTTCATGAGCCATCAGGTGGGCTCGTTTTTAGGCGCATGGGGCGGTGGCTATATCTTCAATCTCTTTGGCAACTACGATTTGGCATGGAAACTGGCCGTCGCCATTGGCCTGGCAGCAGGACTCTTCCAAATGACCATGAACACCCAGCCCTCCGAAAGAATTAGAGGCCAATTGGCCACCTAATTTAAAAATTGGGGTCAGATCAACATTAATTGACCCTTATCTCCAATCGGCAGACCTTAAGTCTGCAGACCTTCAATCGGCATACCCAGGATTGGTACGATCTAAGATGCGCATCATGGCTTCGAAGTAAAGCCGTTCGCGATCACCGCGTGGATGGCGGTCTGCGCCCGAGGGGGTGAGAACGCGTTGAATGACATCGTCACTCAAAATGTTGAGGGCTTTTCCTGTGCTCATGGCCAGCACCTGTGTTTGGCATGCTTTTTCTAATTTGTACAAACGGCGGTAAGCTTGAGCCACCGTATCGCCGATGGTCACGACGCCATGATTTTTCATGAACAACACCGTTTTGTCGCCCATCAATTGGGCCAATCGTTCACCTTCTTCGATGGAGGACGCCAGCCCAGTGTAGGTATCGTCGTAGGCAATGCGACCTTGGAAAAATGCCGCAGTTTGGGTGGCCGGCAAAAGACGGTTGTCTTGCAGCATGTTGAGCGCAGTTGCCCATGGCTGATGCGTGTGCAACACCACTTTAGCGCCGGTTAAGCGGTGAAGCGGAGCATGAATGCTTTGGGCGGAGAGTTCTACAACGCCACGTCCTTCTATGGTTTGCCCAGCTTCATTGAAAATCATCATGTCGCTGGCCCTGGCTTCCGACCAATGCAGACCAAATGGCAAAACAAAATATTGATCAGTTTTGCCAGGAACGCAGACCGTGAAATGGTTGTCAATGCCTTCTTCGAAGCCATCCAAAACGGCCAAGCGCAATGCCGCAGCTAAATGAACTTTGACTTGTTGAACAGCGTCTTGGGTACTTGACTTGTAAAGGGTGTGGACAGACATATAAATCAATGTAGGAGGTGAAAGTGGCACGAGATTACTCCAAGCTGATTAGAATTCAAGTGGCGTAAACCTTACTCGTGCAACCCAAGTGACATTCAGTCTCCCCCTTAACCCCAGTGCTTTGTCGGCTTTGCCTAAGTCATCAGGCGTCTATATCTTCAAAGGTGCGGGTACTTTGCCACTTTATATAGGCAAAAGTGTCGACATTCGCAGCAGGGTCATGTCCCATATGAGGGCTGAGGATGAGCGGGAAATGATGTCTCAAAGCTTGCAGGTTGAATACATTCAGACGGCCGGTGAAATTGGCGCTTTGTTGCTTGAATCGCATCTTATTAAGAGTTTGAACCCTATTTTCAATGTCCGCTTACGGCGATTGCGCAAGCTGTGTACGCTGCAAATAGACACACAAGCTGATGGTTTGATGCCCGTCATTGTGAGTGGCAAAGACTTCGGTCTTGGACAAGTCGATGGCTTGTACGGGCTTTTTAGCTCGACGCATTCTGCCCAAAGCAAGTTGCGTGAACTCAGTGATCAGCATCGTCTGTGTTTGGGTCTCTTGGGCTTAGAGAAATTAAGCAAGCGGGGTTGCTTTGGACTTCAAGTTAAAACGTGTTTGGGTGCATGCGTGGGCTTGGAGCCACGTGAGCAACACGATCAGCGCTTGAAGACCGCTTTGGCCGACTTGAAGGTTCATGCATGGCCATATTCTGGCGCCATTGATTTGGTAGAGCAAAGCGACAGTTGGATACAGCGACATCGGATACAAGATTGGCGCTACCTTAGCACGTCGTGTTCAAAAGCGGGTGCTCTGAAGGTCAGCGTTCAACAAAGCTTTGATTTGGACACTTACAAAATTTTGGTCAAACCCATCATGCTGGGAACCGCGCACATTGAGTTGGTAGGTGTCTAGAAGTATCGGACAATAGGGGTCTGTACTTTTTAGTGTCAATTTTTGAGCGCTATGGCAATTCAATGGTTTCCCGGTCACATGCACCTCACCCGAAAGGCGATTGAGGAACGCATCAAAGACATTGATGTGGTCATCGAAATGCTCGACGCGCGCCTGCCCGGTTCTAGTGCCAACCCCATGTTGGCCCTGCTCATTGAGGGCAAGCCCGGTTTGAAGGTTTTAAGCAAACAAGATTTGGCTGATCCAAGCCGCACTGCCTTGTGGTTGGCGCATTACAACGCCATGCCCAATGTGAAAGCCATCGGTCTTGATACCAGCATGGTATCTCCCGCCAAGGCCTTGATCGAAGCTTGCCATCAGTTGGCGCCCAACCGCGGCGGCATGGCCAAGCCCATGCGCGTGCTCATTTGCGGCATTCCCAATGTGGGCAAGTCAACCTTGATCAATACGCTCAAGGGCAAAAAAGCGGCCAAAACAGGCGATGAAGCTGGCGTGACCAAGCTGGAGCAACGCATTACCTTGGCCGATGACTTTTATCTGTACGACACGCCGGGGGTGCTATGGCCCCGAATCATTGTTGAAAAAAGCGGCTACAAGTTAGCGGCCAGTGGTGCGATCGGAGTCAATGCGTTTGACGATGAAGAGGTGGCTCTCGAGTTGCTGCATTACTTGATTGAACACTATCCAGCCGCTTTAAGCACACGCTACAAAATTCAAAATGTGTTCGAGCACACCGATGAAACCATGTTGGATGCGATTGCGCGTTATCGTGGCGCCATCCAAAGTGGCGGGAGAGTCAACACCACCAAAGCTGCTGAAATTGTCATTCACGACTTTAGATCGGCTGCATTGGGTCGTTTGACTTTAGAGACACCCACAGAATTCTCAGTGTGGTTAGCTTCTGGCATTCAAGCCGATGCCGATAGAGCGCTGCGCAAGGAAGCGCTTCAAAAAGAGAAAAAAACTGCTCGCAAAGCCAAGACGAAGACCAAGCATTAAGCATGTATTTGCTTAAGGCTTTACCAAGAGCACAGGCACTTTTGATGCACTAGCCACGCGCTGCGCAACCGAACCCATGAACGTATCAGCCCATGCAGATCGACCTTTGGTGCCCATGATGATCATGTCAAAGCCACCTGCTTTGGCTTCTTTGAGAATTTGCTCGCTAGGATGGCCTAATTTGATGGCCATGTCGTGCGCCACGTTGGCTTTGTTGAGAAACCTGATGGCCCAAGCAAGATTGGTGTCGGCACCTTCTCGAAGGTAGTCATCCACTGCACCTTTGGGTGTGAATTTTTTAAACATCTTGAGTGCAGAGTTGTCTTGCACCGTTATCACAGTGATGTGATTGTCGCCCTTCATGCTTTTGAACAGGGCAGCGGCATACTTGACCGCGCTTTCAGAGGCTTTGGAGCCATCTACCGCAATAAGGTATTTCATATCAATCCTTCAAAGTGAAGAATTGATATTAGGCTTTCAACGAATCTGTGCCTTGATGCAAATCAAGCTTTATTTCTCTAGCTTGATGCCGGTCTCTTGAACAATGTTGTTCCAACGTGATTGAATGCGTTTTTGCCAAGCTTGCGTTTCTTCAAGGTTCATATCGAAGTAGACGCCGCCAACCGCTTTAACCCTGTCCATGACGTCTGGATGGTTGGCTGCTTTGAGGATGGCAGCATTGAGCCTTCGTTGAACATCGAGAGGCGTGCCAGTCGGCACTGTATAGACGGTATAACTTTGAAGTTCAAGATCTTTCAAGCCTTGCTCTGCCATGGTGGGCACGTTGGGGAGAAGGGGTAAGCGATTAGCACCAAACACACCCAAGGGAATGAGTTTGCCAGTGGCAATGAAGGGAGCGACTTCGCTGTAAAAAGCCGAGACCAACTGAACTTGTCCTGAAGCGGCATCGGTCATTGCAGGCACGTTGGCCTTATAGGGTACATATTGAATTTTGGTACCGGTTCTAACTGAAAACGCCGCGCAAACAAAATGGCCTACAGTGGCCGTCCCACTACCACCGCAATCTAAAGTGGTGTTTTTGGCTTTGACATAGGCTAGCAATTCGGCCACATTTTTGACCCCCAACTGAGCATTGACCATCAAAATTGGATAGCCTGCAATGGTGAGGCCCACTGCGGAGAAGTCTTTGTTGGGATCGTAGCGAACAGGAACGCCGAGCTGTCCAATCAAGCCCATTTCATTTTGGCTACCCATGAACAAGGTATGGCCATCGGGATCTGCTTTGGCGCCAGCATCGGCTGCAATAGCCCCAGAGGCGCCTGGCCTGTTCTCGACCATGATGGCTTGACCTAGCTCTGCTTGAAGATGCGGCGCGTGGCGTCTGGCATAAATGTCAACCACGCCGCCAGGTGCCGCTGAAGTGATGAGCTTGATTGGTTTACTGGGCCAAGCTTGAGCATTGACCGAGCTTGCAGTCGTCAAACCAAAAAGAAGAGAAAGTAAGCTGCTGATAAGGGTAAATTGCATCTGACTACCTCTATGTTGTTTATTCTTTGACCGACCCCGTCATGCCTGAAATGTAATACTCAACAAAGAACGAGTAAATGAAGGCAACAGGCAGTGAACCTAAAAGTGCTCCCGCCATGAGGGCACCCCAGTGGTAGACGTCACCCTCCACCAATTCTGTGACCACACCCACAGGCACAGTTTTGACTTCACTTGAAGAAACAAAGGTGAGTGCGTAGATGAACTCATTCCACGACAAGGTGAACGCAAAGATGCCGGCAGAAATAAGGCCTGGAACCGACAAGGGCAAAATAATTTTGACCAAAATTTCCCAACGGGTGGCGCCGTCAATCATGGCGCACTCTTCCAATTCAAAGGGAATGGAGCGGAAGTAGCCCATGAGCAACCAAGTGCAAAAAGGAATCAAAAAAGTGGGGTAGGTGAGGATGAGGGCCAAGCGAGTGTCAAACAAACCTAGCTGAAACACCACCGATGCCAGGGGGATAAACAAAATGGAGGGCGGCACCAGATAGGCCAAGAAAATAGCAAGGCCTGTGTGTTTGGCACCTTTAAAACGCAAACGCTCAATGGCGTAAGCGGCCAATACCGAAGCAAACAGCGAAAAGAAGGTGGCGGTAACAGACACCAATATGGTGTTCCACATCCACTGCGGGTAGGCCGTGCGGAACAGCAATTTTTCAATGTGTGCCAAAGTGGGCGCAATGATCCAAAAGGGGTTGCCATCACGAGAAAGCAATTCATTGTCGGGTTTGAAAGCGGTGATGCCCATCCAGTAAAACGGGAAAAGCAGCACAAATATAAATAACAAAAGCGGCAAGTAGGTTTTAAAAACTTTGTTGGCATTGCTGTCCAAATAGGACATGCCAACGTTGTCTTGTGTGTCTTTGCTCATTTGTCGCTGCCGCCTTGTTGCCAGGTGCGGCGTTGTAATCCGAAATAACTGAAGAGAATGGCTGCCAACAAGAACGGTACCATGGCGATGGCGATAGCTGCACCTTCACCCAGGGCGCCGCCTGAAATGGCCCGCTGGAAGGACAGGGTGGCCATGAGGTGCGTGGCATTGAGTGGGCCCCCTCGAGTAAGCACATAAATGAGCTGGAAGTCTGTGAACGTGAACAGCACAGAGAAGGTCATGGTGACCGCAATGATGGGGGTAAGCAATGGCAATGTGACGTGCCAGAACTGCTGCCAAGGCGTGGCGCCATCGATGGCGGAGGCCTCATAGTAAGACGGTGAAATGGTTTGCAAACCTGCCAACAAGGTAATGGCAACAAAGGGAACGCCGCGCCATACGTTGGCTGCTAAAGTGGAAAACCGGGCGTTCCAGGGTGAGCCCAAAAAGTCGATGTAAGTGTCGATCCAGCCCATTTTGACCAGCGCCCAACTGATGATGGAAAACTGAGAATCAAAAATCCACCAAAAAGCAATGGCTGAGAGCGCGGTGGGCACAATGAAGGGCAGCAAAATAACGGCCCTGAAAAACGATTTGAATGCTAAATTTTTGTTCAGCAACAAGGCAAGCCACAAACCCAAGAAAAACTTGAGAACACTGGCCACCGTGGTGTAGAACATGGTGTTGAACAACGCCAACTGAGTGACGCTGTCGCCCATCAGGAAGATGTAGTTTTCTAAACCAATCCATTGGCCAGCACGGCCAATTTTGGTGTCGGTAAAACCAAGCCAAACACCCAAGCCAAGAGGGTATGTCAGAAACAGCAACAGCAAAAGCGCTGCTGGCATCATAAAGATCAAGCCGAGTACATTGCGGCTGTTCTGAACTCTCTCTAGCAAGGGTGTCATGGGTACTTATCAGTTTATAAAAAGATCAAACTTTGCAGTAACGCTCGGCACGTTTTTGTGCGCGTTCAGCAGCTTCTTTTGGTGTTTTAGAACCGCTAGCAGCTTCAGCCACCATGTTGACCACAATGAAGTCGGCACCGGCGCCAGCTGAGGCATAACCCATCTTGCCTGCATAGCCTGCGGGACGCATGTTTTTCACGCAATCGCGGTAGGCTGTGTGCTTTGGATCGGAGGTCCAGACG
>CANKOT010000037.1 GCA_947484245.1 Comamonadaceae bacterium | reverse complement strand
TGAACGAAGTCGATGCCATTCGCGGCAAAGCTTACCAAGACGCCTATGCTCGCGGTCTGCAAGAAGGCCTTACAGAAGGCCACGCGCAAGGCGCTGCCAAAGGCCGCGAAGAAGGCATTGAGCAAGGCCGTACCGAAGGTTTTCAATTGGGGTACCAGCAAGGCTATCAAAGCGGCATCAAAGACATTGAGCACATGTCCAAAGAGATGCAACGCGTGATGGCACAACTGCAATCTTTGCCAGATGCTTTCCAAACCGCATTGCCCGAGTGGGTGTATGAAACAGCATTGCGCTTGGCTGGCAAAGAGCAAATGGACCGCTCGGTGTTTGTGGCGGCTGTGCAAGAAGCCCTCATGCGCTTGCCACGTCCTGGTGAAAATTTAATTGTGGGCGTGCCCCCTGCAGAGCTTGAGGCTTGGCAGTCTTTGCTTAGCCACCCCGAAATGCCATTTCAGTCTTTGGTTCGACCCGATGCCGAATTGAGCAAGGGCTTTGCTTATGTGTTGGTCGATGGCACCAGGCTCGATGTAGGTATCAGTGCACGCGATGCATTGGTGCGAAGTGCTTTGGGTTTACTGCCACAACACGCTTCGGATTCCGTTTAAAGGAGACCGCCTTGAGCCAGGCCGATCTTCAACAATTTGTAGATTCACAACGCGCCAAGTTGGCCAATTTGCCTTTGTCTGTGCGCGAAGGTCGGGTTAAACGAGTTTCCGGACTGCTGGTTGAAGTCGAGGGCTTGCCCTTGTCCATAGGCGCGCAAGCTTGTATTGAAAATTCTCGCCAAGGCAATTGGGTTGATGCCGAGTGCATTGGCTTTGAGCGCGACACCACCTACCTCATGGCCTTTGACCAAATGGCAGGCTTGTCGCCAGGTGCGGTGGTGTACCCCCTGCTCACACCGCAACGACGCGCTCAGGGCTATCAAATGCGCCAGGGCATTGCTTCGGTGCCCATTGGACCCCAATTGTTAGGACGCGTGGTCGATGGCTTGGGCAGGCCTCTAGATGGCTTGGGCGGCGCCAGTTGGAGCGACCACCTCATGCGCTTTGCTTCCCCCAATCCCCTCAAGCGCAAGCCTATTCATGAACCCCTAGACACCGGCGTGCGCGCCATCAATGCCATGTTGTCGGTGGGGCGTGGCCAGCGCATGGGCTTGTTTGCTGGTTCTGGTGTGGGCAAGAGTGTGTTGCTTTCCATGCTCACGCGCAATTGCGTGGCCGATGTCATTGTGATTGCGCTGGTGGGCGAACGCAGCCGCGAGGTGCGCGAGTTTTGCGATGACCAATTGGACGATGTGTCGAGATCTCGCGCCGTGGTCGTGGCCTCGCCTGCCGATACCTCGCCTTTAGCGCGCGCCAAAGGAGCTGAATACGCCACCGACGTGGCCACTTGGTTCAGAGACCAGGGCAAGCATGTGGTGCTCATTGTTGACAGCCTCACCCGATATGCCATGGCGCAACGCGAAATTGGCTTAAGCCTTGGCGAACCGCCAGTGGCCCGCGGCTACCCTGCCAGTGTGTTTGGCAAGCTGCCAGCGCTGGTTGAAAAAGTAGGCAACGGTGAACACCCTGAGGGCTCCTTAACGGCTTTTTACACAGTGCTGCTAGAAGGCGACGATGTGCACGACCCCGTGGCCGATGCTGCGCGGGGGGTGTTGGATGGGCATATTTTCTTGTCACGCGAATTGGCCGACTCAGGTCACTACCCCGCCATTGACATTGAAAAATCTATTTCTAGGGTAATGCCCAAAGTGGCTACGCAAGACCATGTGCTGGCGGCCCGGCGAATTAAACAACTGATTAGCCGGCACGAGCGCAGCCGCGACATGGTGGCCATGGGCGCTTACATGCAAGGCAGCGACCCCGACTTAGACGCGGCGCTGCGCTTGTGGCCTCACATTCAAACTTTTCTGCAACAAGAGTCGCACCAGGTGGCTGACTTGGAAGGCAGCGTGACGGCCTTGAACAGCATTGCGAGGGCTTCCAAAATATGAGCAATCGCGTATTTGAAGTCCTTCAGCAAATGCTGAAATTGCGCAAAGACAGGTCTGTGGCGCAGTCCAAACGGGTTCAGGCCGAGTATGAGCGCGTGCGCAATTTCAATTTGCAAGTTGAGTCCTATGCCAAGGAGTACGAAACGCAGTGGGTGAAGGCGGCGAAAGAAGGCGATACGGTTTTGAATTTGCAAACTCAAGCCAATTTTGGTCTGAATTTGCGGGCTACGGCCAAATCGCAAGAGCCCGAGGTGCAGGCTTTGAAGTCACAAAGCCGTGAGGCCCTAGACAAAGCCTTGCAAGATGCCCAACGCCTCAAAACCCTTCAATCTTTCTTGGCCAAGCGCAAACAACAGCGCCAGCACCAATTTGAGAAGCACGAGGACAAGGCGCTAGAAGACGTTTTACAGGCTCGTCAACACAGCAAATAGCAAGGTGGCACTGAAGTTGCATAACTTGATTTAAATTTTGGAACTTAAATCATGGCCATCTTTGTATCGAATCCACCTTCTGCAGCCATTCAAACACTGCCTAGCGACGCACTGGAGCCTTCGGCCGTAGCGCCAGAAGAAGGCTTTACACAGGAGCTGGCAGCTGCGATGCAAGCCCCCGCAGGGCTTACAGATGTACCTGCAAATTTGAGCCCAGACAATTCGGAGGATACGGCCAAGAAAGCATCAGACCTGCAAATTTTGCCGGCAGAAGTTCTCATGAACGCGGTGGGAGATGCAAATTTTGCCTTGACGGGTCAGGGAGGCCTTGTCAATTCAACAGATCAAAATTTGGCACCTGGCAGCGTATTGACCGATGCCGCAGAGACTCTCAAGCAAGACACAACAGCCCTTGATTTAGCCAATTCATTGCAAGGCGCTGAGTTGGCTGCAGCCAACTTGGCAGCGCAAATGTCGACTTCTGCCGCCAATGTGCCTGTGCCCACTGCCGCCAATCTGGGCAAAGTTTCGGCCACAGATTCAATCGGCGCCACTTCGGCAGCTGGTCAAGACGCTGGGCAATTACCACAGGCGCTGGCCTCTGGCGCTGGCTCTGTTTCTAGTTCTAGCCCCAGCACTGGTTTGCAAGCGGCGACGCAAGTTGCCTCGGCTGCTCATTTGGCACCCCCTAAGAGCTCGTCTTCATTGAGCAGTGAAAGTATTCCTGCTACCCATGCATCAACCGGCAGTCCGTCAGCGCTGATGGCTTCTATTGCATCCGCTGCTGCCGAGCTGGCTTCCACCCCTGCAGACACCGCGCAAGTGCAAAATGCACTGACTGCCCCAGCGTCCAACAGCGTCAAGCCAGCCGGCTTGCAAGCTGAAGCTGTCATTGTCAATCAGGCTTCACTGCCTGCGGCTTCGCAAATGGCTGCAGACCCTTCTTTGACTTTGAAGCCTGAGGCAAATTCAGCGTCCACCAATGGCGCTGGCCAGAAAAGCACTTCTGTAGCGAATGCAACGCTAGCGGTGCCCATCAATTCTGCAAGCCCTGCTCAGTCTTTAGCAGTTAGCAACCTGGTTGCTGAAAAGAAAATTATTTCATCTGACGCGAAATCTGACACAAAGGCTGAAGCGCAAGTTTCTCAGGCCGAAGAGACTGCATTCAATTTTGATGCAAAGTTGTCTAAGTCGGATGCGCAATTGCAACAAGCCAGCCAGATAGCCAAAGGCAACGCGCTTGGTCTGCAAGGTGGTGCAACCACATCAGAAATTCACACTGAGGGTGTCCTGTTCAGCAATGGCCAATCGGGCATCAAAATAGAGCAAAAAGGCGACACCACTGGGGTCAATCGAACGGATTTGGCCGCGCTGACAGCCACCAGCAATGGTTCGACAGAACTTGCGCAAGAAGCGCCTAGGCCAGAAACAGTTCAAAGTTTGGACGATATTTCTTCGAGTTTTGTGAGCAGTTTGGTGGGAGGGCCACAACGCCCGGTCACAACCGTCATGGATTGGATTTCAATGCAATCGCAAGAACGTGCAGCGCCCCTGGTTCCTCATGAAGTGAGATTGGATGCCGGCGCAATACAGCTAGAAATTCAGAAGATGGTGAAGCAAGGCGGCGGTCATGTGGTGATGGAACTCACTCCCCCCGATCAAAGCAAATTCACCATTGAGCTAAAGCTCGATGAACGCGGCAACGCCTTGCTCATTGTGGAAGGCGTGAGCGACTCCACCAAAACCCGATTGGAACAAAGTGCGCCGCAATTGCGCGAGCAATTTCAGCAAATGGGATTGGAGTTGCAGCTTGATATGCGGCAGCAAGGTCAGTCTGCATCTTCCAATGCTGCAAATTTTGCAGATTACCAAGAGCGGGGTCCTAGCGACAACCATGCCGCTGGCGACCCATCCAAGGTTTTGACGCAACGTGAAGCTGGCGCCCTCCGCGCCCGCGAAACAGGCTCCAACCAAGTTTATCTCTACGCGTAAAGCTTTGAGCCTAGAAGAAACTTATGAACACCAACCCAGACAACATGCAATTTCCATTTGCCAAAGAAGCCCTAGAGGGCTTGGACACCCACGTCTCGCAAGACTGGGATCGCGAGCAGCTGGATGCCATGCACATGCAATTTGTAACGCAGTGGCGACAGTCTATGTCCACCTTGGTTCCGGCTGAAATCAAGATTTTGGCTGGCAACATGGAGATGAAAACTTACGAAGCCTTTGTGCTCGAAGCACCCTCTTTTGCAGACATTCAAGTCTTTGAAATCGATGCGCTTCAAACACTTTGTGCCTGGAGCTTTGACTCTCGCTGGGTGGCTGCAGCCGTAGATTGTTTGTTTGGCGGTGCCGGCATCATTCCCATCAAACCACGAAGCAGCAAGCTCACGCACATTGAATTGGGTATTCGGCAGCGTTTGCTTGAAACACTGGCCACGGCCTATGAAGCAGCTTGGCAAACAGCTTATCCCATTCGATTGCAAACCCTCAGGCAAGAGCAACAACTCTCCTCGCTCAGGCTAGCCTCTCACAAAGATACCGTGTTGCACGCCCAATTTGCGATCCACTTCAACTTGCTCGAACTGAGGGTTGATTTGTGTCTGCCCAAGCGCGCACTGAGTTGGCAAACACCCAACACCTCAGCCAACCCTTCCGAAGCTTCGGGACAACCTGCTGGGTGGAGTCGAAGCCTGCAGCATCAGTTGTATGCCAAGCCCGTCGATTCTGTGGCCGTCTTGTGTGAAAAAGAACTTTCTGTGGCGCAATTGCTCTCCTTGTCTTTGGGCCAAGTTCTGCCCATTGATTTATCGGCGCCGGTGCGCCTCATGGTCGATGGCGTCAGCATCCTCAGCGGGCGTTATGGTGTTAGAAATGGCCATTACGCCCTGAAGGTGGAGCACATGAATTCAGCGCCGGTCATTCCCAAAATTGAAGACTTTGAGGGTGCAACTTCCGGTCAATACCTTGGCAGCCTTGACGTTCCCGCACAGGCGCAAACCGATTTAGCCAATGCCGCAAAGGCCCTGAGCCAATTAGATGAACAAATTCAGAAAAGTGAAGGTGACCTGTGACCGAGCAAATTGAAAAAGGGCACTCTGATGACTTAACCCATTGGGGCAAGGCGACACCTCCCGAAGCAGACACCGCAAAACCGGCCATTCACGACATGGACATGATCATGGACCTGCCCGTGAAGGTGATGATTGAGTTGGGCCGGACCCAAATGCCTTTGGGCGACCTCATGTCAGTTCAAAACGGCGGCGTGATCGAACTTGACGTGGAGGCTGGAGAGCCCTTGAATTTAGTAGTTAACGGTTGTTTAATTGCACAAGGCGAAGTTGTCATCGTGGACGACCGCTATGGCATCCGCTTGACTGATATCATTTCACCATCGGAGCGTTTACGGAAATCTAAAAATTGACCCCACTTTCCTCCTTGTCGCGTCTTTCAGCATTTGTCTATCTAGGCATTTTCTCAATTGGCGCTCAAGCGCAAGCCTTATCAGCACCCGTTTCAAGTGGCGCTTCTGGCTCATCGTCGTCTGTCTGGGGAGGCGCTTGGTTAGGTTTGGTCACTCTCAGCTTGTTGGTGGTGCTGGTAGCGGTGGTGGTTTGGCTTTTTCGCCGTGGCGCACAGGGTTCTACAGTGGGTGGACAGATTCAATTACTGGCCGCCTTTCCAGTAGGTCCGCGCGAACGTTTGTTGGTGGTTCGCATACAAGATCGTATTTTGGCCTTGGGCCATACGCCCACGCACATCAGTTTGTTGGCAGAGTTAGACGATTTTGAACCCATGGCCACCTCAAGCTCGCTGCCCTCTGGCTTTGCTGGTCAACTCATGACATTGCTATCTAGAAAGAACAGCGCATGAGGCTGTTCAACCTCAAATGGCTGGTCGCCATTGCCCTCCTGCTGTGTTGCGGCTGGGCTGCAGCTCAAAACTTGCCGCTGGTCACTTCAAGCACCTCTAAGACCGGCACTGTGTATGCCGTACCCGTGCAAACCTTGCTGGCCTTAACGGCCCTTTCTTTTTTACCTGCTGCGCTCATGCTCATGACCAGCTTCATTCGAATTCTCATTGTGTTTTCGATGCTGCGACAAGCCTTGGGACTGCAAAGCATGCCGCCCAATTTGGTCTTGATTGGCCTGTCGGTGTTTCTGACATTTTTTGTCATGAACCCCGTGCTCGAGTCCATGTACCGAGATGCTTATTTGCCTTTGGCCAGCGGCAGAATTGGGTTTGAAGAAGCGGTAACCATTGGCACCGAGCCTTTGAAGCAGTTCATGCTGAGCCAAACCAACAAAGACGACCTCAGCCTTTTTGCCAAGCTTTGGGGCAAGCCCATTGAAACCCGAGCCGATGTGCCCATGACGGTTCTCATTCCAGCCTTTGCCGTCTCTGAAATCAAAACAGGTTTCTTGTTTGGCTTCCTCATTTACTTGCCCTTCTTGGCCATCGATTTTGCTGTGGCCAGCATTTTGACCTCACTGGGTATGGTCATGGTCTCACCCATGATGTTCTCATTGCCTCTCAAGTTGGTGGTATTTGCATTGGCAGACGGCTGGTCTTTGCTGGCCGCTTCTTTGGTCAACAGTTTCAAGATTACCTAAGATGGATTCAGGCTTTGTCATCGAAGTTGCCTTTAAAGCGCTATGGATGGCATTCATTCTGAGCGGGCCTATCCTCATCAGCCTACTCATTGTGGGCTTGGTCATTGGTATTGTTCAAGCGGCAACATCGGTCAACGAAAGCTCCATTGCATTCATCCCAAAGTTGGTGGTCATCGCTTTGGTCATGCTCATTGCCGGACCCGTCAGTTTGGCAATCTTTGTGGATTACCTGCGTGAGGTCATTCAAGAACTGCCTGACATTCTGAGGTAAGCCTCATGTTGCCGATCAGCCCAGATTGGATGACCCAAACAGCAACCCTCTGGATGCTGATTTCAGTGCGCCTCTTGGGTTGCTTCATGACCATGCCCTTGTTTGCATTCAGGTCAGCCCCTATGCGATTGCGAGTCTTGCTGGCCTTGGTCATTGCATTTGCGCTTGTTCCGCTTGTTCAGTCAGACCTTCCTCCTTTAGACAGCATGCCACCAGGATATGCCTTGGTGTTTGTTGAATTGGCTGTTGGCCTCACGTCTGGCTGGATGGTCAGGATTGGCCTGACTGCGGTGGACATGCTGGCCGACGTGCTATCGCAGCAATCTGGTTTGAGTTTTGCGGCCACACTGCAACAGGATGCCAATTTGGCTTCAGGTTTGGTGGGCGAGTTTTTAGGCTTGTTGGCCATCGCACTGGCCTTCACACTGAACATTCATTTGGTCATGCTTGAATTGTTGGTGCAAAGTTTCAAAGTATTGCCTTTGGGAACTTGGCCAACTGCTTGGAACTGGAGTTCTGTGCTGGGCTTGGTTCAAGATGCCTTCACCTTAGGCTTGGTGTTGGCCCTGCCAGGCATTGTGATTTACTTTTTGTTCAACATGACGCAAGCCATCTTGGCGCGAGTTAGCCCACAAATGAACCTTTTCTCAGTGGGCTTTGCCATCATGATTCCTGTGGCCTTTGTGGTGGTGGTTTTGTTGTTGCCGTCTTTCGCAGACTTGGTTCAAACCGCCCTTGAGTCCCCCTTCGAATTAATTCGCGCTGGTTTTGGCCCCAAGCTCTAGGTCTGGCAAAGCGCCAATTTCTGGCAAAGGCAAGTCGTCTGCCGCAGTAGCTTGCTTCAACTCATAGGCCCAAGCCAGCACCTTGGCCACAACCTCGAACAAGGGCGCTGGAATGGGTTCGCCCACCTTGAGATGTTTGTGCAGCAACCTGGCCAAAGGTGGGATGCGGGCCACCGGCACTTGGTTTTCATTGGCCACGCGCTGAATTAGCAAGGCTATTTCGTCCATGCCTTTGGCCACCACGATAGGGGCACGCATTTTTTCGGCGTCATACCTGAGAGCCACAGAATAGTGATCGGGGTTGGCCAGCACCACATCTGCTTTTTCCATCGCAGACATCATGCGCGATGTGGCAATTTGCCGCTGCCGCTGCCTGAGACGAGATTTCAATTCGGGCGAGCCCTCACTCTCTTTCATCTCCTGCTTCAACTCTTCTTGGCTCATTTTCATTTTCTTTGAGAAGCTGAACCACTGAATGACCACGTCTACCGCTGCCACCACCAAAATGGGCAACAGCAGCAGCAGCAAGCCCGTTTCAATGAGGCCCAAACTGTTGGCCAAGGCTTGGTTTAAGTCCTGTCTGGATAGAACGCTGAGGTTGCCCATGAGGCTGGTGACATAGGCCACGCCCACACCAAACACCACAATGACTTTCAAAATATTCTTGGCCACCTCAGTCAGGGTGTCGGTTGAAAAAATTCGGCCCAAGCCAGCAAAAGGGTCGAGGCGACCAGGATTGAGTTTGAAGGCCCAAACGGGCTGAAACTTCACCATGGCCAAAGGCGCCAAGGCCGAGACCAACCACAGGGGGAGGACGATGGCCAAAATCCAGAGCATGGCGCCAAACAAGGGGCCACTGGCCCATTCGCTCAAGTGGATTTGCCAGTCTTCACTGGTGCCAAAGGTCAGGCCTTGCTTGACCAACTCCACCATGCCCTTCATCAAAAAACCGCCAACCCCTACAAAAAAAGCCGCAAACAGCAAAAGCACCAAAAATGTGGTGAGGTCTCGAGATTGTGCAAACTGCCCCTCCTCGCGCGCGCGTTCAAGCCGCCGCTCCGTCGGGTCTAGTTCTTTTTCTTCACTGTTGTCTGAGGACTCTGCCAATTCAAATCTCTGAGCTTGTATTTTCGCGGCATAAATTGCCAAGGGCCAACAAGGCAGGCCTGCAATTTTTGCCGTGAAAACCAGTTAAGGATCGGTTTTGGGCTATTTGTACCACTTAAAGCAGCCAACTATGGTGTTTTTAGAAGTTTTAGTGGGTTGGCACGCTGTTTGCGAAGTATCTGAGAAATTTGATTAATTTATTGGATCTAACGTGAACACCGTCCCTCAATTTGACTCGCTGAAATTTGGAGAAGCCGCACTCAAGCTGCGCAGCCTTCGCCATGAATTGCTCAGCTCAAACTTGGTCAACGCAGACACGCCCAATTACAAAGCGCGCGATATTGATTTTCAATCAGTGTTAATGCAACGCTTGTCTGGTCAAAGCAGTACGAACTCTGTGAGCCTCGAACGCACGCACCAGGGTCACATTCAAATGACTTCTTCTGCTCAGTCACCCAAGCAAATGTTTCGCGTGGGTGTTCAGCCTTCTTTAGATGGCAACACAGTAGACCCCGACATTGAGCGTGGCAACTTTGTGAAAAACGCCTTTTTCACTGAAGCGGCTATTAGCTTCTTGGGCTCTTCCTTTCGTACGCGCTTGTCAGCCATCACAGGACAGCCATCATGAGCTTGTTAGGCACTTTTGATGTAGGCACAACAGGTTTGGTGGCGCAGTCATTGCGCTTGAACTTGATTGCCTCCAATGTCGCCAATGCAGAAACAGCCGTCAGTGCTGATGGCCAAGCCTATCGCGCACGCCATGTGGTATTGCAATCAGAAGCGCGTGCAGGCCGTGTAGGCCAAGGCGTGAAAGTTGCTCGCATTGTAGAAAGCACAGCCGAGCCGCGCATGGAATACCGGCCTGGCCATCCATTGGCCAACCCACAAGGCTATATCACCATGCCCAACGTGAACCCTGCAGAGCAGATGGTTGACATGGTCTCGGCCTCACGTGCCTACCAGTTCAACATCGAGATGATGAACACCACCAAACAACTCATGCTCAAGACTTTGGATCTGGGCAAATAAAGGAAGCAACGATGTCAACCACGATCAATAACATTCCCGTTTACACCCCTGGTGCAGCGCCTGTGCAAAGCACCAGCAATGGCACATCGGCCGCAGATCTTTCAAAGAACTTTTTGAGGATGCTGACGGTTCAATTGCAAAACCAAGATCCCATGAACCCCATGGACAACGCAGCCATGACTTCACAGTTGGCGGCACTGAACCAAGTTGATGGCATTAACAAACTGAACACGTCTGTGAGCGCATTGGTGGCTCAAATGCAATCCGCCAACTTCATGAACTTGTCTTCAAGTGTGGGCAAAACAGCTTTGGCTGAGGGCTCGCAGGTGTACTTTGCTGGCCGCGCAGTGGGCATGGCCGCTAAATTGGATACGCCCGCAGCTTCATTGAAAGCTGTGATTCGGAACAGCGATAGCCAAATTGTGAATCAATTTGATTTTGGTCCAACACCCTCTGGCATGACCGATTTCATTTGGGACGGTGGCAACGACTCAGGCACGCAAGTGGCCTCTGGTTTGTACACCCTGGAACTGATTGCCACCGATGCACAAGGCAAAACCACATCGCCAACCGCTTATGTGGGCTCGCTGGTAGCCAGCATTGGTCAAGAAGGCTCAGACATGAAAGTAGGCCTGAGCGACGGACGAAACATTTTGACCACTGACATCGTCAAGTGGTTGGCCATTTAATTTTTGACAAATCAACTGTTTAACTTGAGGACATTGACATGAGCAATATCGCAACCGCACTCTCTGGACTGCAAAACACTTCACTGGCCATTGACACGGTCAGTAACAACATTGCCAACGCCAACACCATTGGCTACAAATCTGGCGAGTATGTGTTTGCCACACAATTTTTAAACGGCAGCAACTCATCTGATCAGCCAGCCACAGGTCAAGGCAGCCAGTCTTTGGGTGTGCGTCGCCCCATGACACAAGGTGCCATTACCAACTCTGCCAATCCTATGGACTTGGCCATCAGTGGCAAAGGCATGTTCAGGTTGCTACAAAGTGCTGGCAGCGCTGAAACGGTTGATCCTTCTGCTGTTTACTACTCACGCAACGGCCAATTTGGTGTTGATAAAAATGGCTACATCGTGAACGAAAACGGCATGTATTTGACTGGCTACCAACCCACCTTGGATGGCAAGCAAATAACCGATGACTTGATTAAGAACAACGGCCTGCTGCGCATGCCCGCAAGCAACTTACCAGGCAATGCCACGACCAATTCAACACTCTCTGCCATGTTGGACTCGACTTCAACAGCGTTTACAAAATCGGCCAATGTTTCATTTGACCCTGCCAGAGCCACCTTCAACAACAAGACAACTCAAACCGTCTTTGACAACAACGGCAACTCACACACGCTAGAGGTTTTCTATCGTCGTATCAATGATTCAACTTTGTCGATCACTTCAGGCACTGCAGGTTATACCTACACCCCAAGCAATTCTGCTTCCCCCAGTATCTTGGGCACAAGCAATGTTACTTTGAGCAAAGACACCGTATTGCGTGTAAATACAGCGTCTGTGGCATCAACACTGAGCAGTGCAGCCTCAACTGGCACGACGGTGAGTCTGACTGCCGCACCTAGTAATGCGGGTACACCAGTAACGGTTACGACTGGCATGAAAGTCTTTATCAATGGCGTTGATTCTGGTGCAACAGTATTAGCTTACACAGCAGGCGCAACAAGCTTTACGACCAGTGATGCAGTGACTGTGCCAAGTGGCGCCTCTGTCACTTTTTTCAATAAAGACAATATAACCACAACTACAGCCAACACGACAACAGCGAGCACAGTAGTTGCAGTGACTTTAGCCACAGGCTTGTCCGTTGGCGACAAAGTCTATTTGGGTACAACTGATACAGGTACAACCATCTCCGCTATCAATGGTAGCGATATCACCTTATCTAGCGCAATTGGTTCGGTTTCCACCAGCGGTGCCAACATCACTTTCAAACACCCCTTGGCAATGACTTTGATCACACCAGAGGGAACTGAAATTCCAGTGACCGGTGTCACTAACCAAAAGACTTCAGGTGAAATCCTCACAACAACCACGTCACAAGTGGAAGTCTTTGCCTCCATTGATGGCAAGTTTTTTGACTACGATGATGTAACCACTTTTTCAAATCGTGCAGCATTGCCTGAAACTCAAGGCGCCAACGGCACTGGCTACAAAACGGTTGCCAAGCTGAGTTTCATGGGCGGTCAGAACATTGATACCATCATGAAAGATACAGTGTCTGGCGAACCCCTGTTCAAAACCACCACCACATTGACCAGCCGTTTGGCCAATCAAGCTGGCGGTAGCTCTGACATGGTGTTCAACCTAGACTTGTCAGGCACGCAGCTTCACGCAGGTGCTTTTCAAATGAACAAGAGCATTCAAGATGGTGAAGCCGTGGCGCGTTTGTCCAGCGTAACCGTTGACAACGCCGGCCGCATTGTGGGTGTTTATGGTACCGGCAAACAACAGCTGATTGGCCAAGTGGCCATGGTGAGTTTTGACAACGAAGATGGTCTGATCCCAATGGGCAAGAATGCTTTTGCACCTTCCAACATCACGGGTACAGAGCAAGACGGTGTGGGTGTAACCGTGGGCCGCGCTGGAACGGGTGTCTTGGGCGAAATTCGCAGCCAAGCCCTTGAAGCTTCCAATGTGGATCTTGCCAACGAATTGGTTCGCTTGATGATTTTGCAACGCTCTTACAGCGCCAATTCACAGAGCTTGAAAGCCATTGACCAGACTTTGCGCGACACGCTGCAAATGGTCGGTTGATATTTTTTAACTTCTTCAAAAACCTGGCTTAAATCATGATTGATCGTTTTGTCTTCACTGCCATGACCGGTGCCAAAAGCGCTATGGGGCAGTTGGCCACAACATCGCACAACATGGCCAATTTGCAAACGCCAGGTTTTAGAGAAATGTTGTCTTCCTTCCGGGCTGTGCCTGTCATGGGCAGCAGCGCAGATTCTCGCGCCTTTGTGGTTGACTCCACACCTGGCGCAGACTGGACTCCTGGCGCAATCACGGCTACGGGCAATCCTTTGGATGTGGCCATTCAAGATCAAGGTTTGTTTGCCGTGCAACGGACCGATGGTCAAGAAGCGTATACACGTGCTGGTAAATTTCACATGGATGCTCAGGGGTTTTTGGTGACTTCATCAGGCTTGAATGTATTGAACGAGCAAGGGCAGTCGATTCAAATTCCAGTGGGCAGCCAAGAAGTGACCATTCAGCCCAACGGCACCATTACAGCCGCGCTACCTGGTCAAAAATTTGAAACACCTGTGGCACGTTTGAAGTTGGTCAACCCAGAACCGCACACATTGGAGCGTCAGGCTGACGGCCTGTTTACTTCGACAGAAGACTTGGCCTCATTAGAAGACATCCGCTTGGTGCCAGGCTCGTTAGAAAGCAGCAATGTGAGCGCGGCTCAGGCCATGGTTCAGATGATTGCGCAAAACCGCTTGTTTGACTTGAACATTCGATTGGTTCAAGTTGCTGAGCAAAATTCGAAATCTGCAGGGACATTGATGTCTCTGTCTAGGGTTTAAACACCCGTGAAATGAAGGAGCAAGAAAATGTTGAGATCATTATGGGTTGCCAAAACTGGCATGGATGCACAGCAGACCAATTTGGACACCATCTCCAATAATCTGGCCAACGTTTCAACCACTGCCTACAAACGTATTCGTCCTATTTTTGAGGACTTGCTGTATCAAAACATTCGTTCGCCTGGCATGAACGAAGACGCTTCAAACTATGTGCCCGCTGGCTTGCAAGCAGGCAACGGTGCTCGCATCTCTGCCACGCAGCGAATCAACAACTCTGGTGCATTGATTCAAAGCCAAAACCCACTGGACATGGCCATCAATGGCAATGGCTATTTTGCAGTGTCAACAGCCGATGGTGTGGCTTACACGCGCGCAGGCAATTTCATGCGCAACGAAAAAGGTCAAATTGTGACGTCCAGTGGCAATGTGTTGCTAGGCCAAAGCAGCGTCACCTCTACCAATGCAGCGGGCATTGTGATTCCTTCTAAAGCAACAACTGTGGCTATTGGCACTGACGGTACCGTGAGCTACACCTTGGCTGATTCATCAGCGTCTACCCAAGCAGATCAAATTGCCATGGTGAATTTTGTGAATCCCACTGGCTTGGCCGCTGCAGGTGGTGGTTTGTATTACGAAACCATGTCTTCGGGTGAAGCGCAAACTGGCGTTGCTGGCAAGGATGGCATTGGCTCTATCAGCCAGTTCTACACCGAGCAGTCCAATGTGAATGTGGCAGAAGAACTTGTGTCCTTGATTGCAGCGCAAAGGGCTTATGAAATTACCGCTAAGTCTGTGTCTGCTTCAGATCAAATGCTCCAAAAGTTAGGACAACTGTGATGAAAAAAATATCTTTGCTTATTTCACTGGCCGCTATTTTGGCTGGCTGTGCAGAATTGCCCTCTGCCTCCAAACAATCTTTGGTCAATGGCGACACAACAGCACGCCCTGCAGCACAAGAAGCCATTGCCAGCTCCAAAGGTTCACTGGTTCCTGCGTCTCGGCCTACAACGACCAGCCACAAGGGCTTGTTCGAAGAACGCCGCGCTGTTCGAGTGGGCGATACGCTAACTGTGATGTTGAATGAAACAACCCGTGCCAGCAAAGACATTGGCACCAATGCACGCCGACTTTCTTCAAACAGCGTCAATGCTGGTTTCAACATGAGCACAGGCAGTGCAAGCAAACCAACTTCTTTAAACGGCGGTTTGAATAGCAATGGCAATACCAACTTTGACAGCAAAGGCGGCTCCTCTGCTTCTAACCAGTTCTTAGGCACGATTACTGTCACAGTGCTTGAAGTTTTGCCTAACGGCAATCTGAACGTAGCCGGCGAAAAGCGCTTGGCTGTAGGTCATGAAGAAGAAGTCATTCGCTTTGGTGGCATTGTGTCGCCCGCTACTTTGCAAGGCAATTCTGTTTTGTCATCGCAAGTGGCTGACGCGCGCATTGAATACCGTGGCTTAGGCATTACCGATCAAATTCAAGCACCTGGCATATTGACCAAGTTGTTTGCCAGATTCTCACCCAACTGAGGTTAAGACCATGAACACTCGTTTGTTGTCATCGCTTTTTTTAACGTTTGCCTTGTTACTGAGTGCCAACCACACCATGGCCGCTCGTTTGAAAGACATGGCCGTGGTTTCAGGCCAGCGCCCTAACCAATTGGTTGGTTATGGCTTGGTGGTCGGTTTGGACGGTACAGGCGACAACTCTGGCTCCAACCCAGTCACTGGCCAGTCTGTGGTTAACATGTTGAATTCTTTGGGCGTGGCAGTGCCCGCGGGCACCAATCTTCAAGCGCGCAATGCGGCTGTGGTCATGGTTACGGCAGAGCTGGCCGCCTTGGCTCGGCCTGGACAAATCATGGACGTCACAGTTTCATCTTTGACCAATGCTCGCAGCCTCAAAGGCGGCACACTGATCATGACGCCTTTGAAAGCTGCCAATGGTCAGGTTTATGCACAAGCTCAAGGCTCGATTGTGATACCTGGCGCTTCTGCCAGCAGCAACTTGGCACGCACCACCATTAATCAGTTGTTGGCAGGCCGCATTCCAAGTGGCGGTATTGTTGAACAAGCGGCTCCCGAAGCAGACATGGATCCCATCGTTGAGTTCAACTTTCACAAGGTGGACTTTGCCCAGATTCAACGCGCTGTTGAGGCCATCTCTAAGGTGGTTGATGGAGAAAACGCAGTTACCGCAGTAGACGCCAGAACTATATCTGTGCGCGTGCCCGTTCAACGCGCACAACGCGTCAGTGTGATGGCTCAGTTGCTTGAACTTGAAATTCAACCCGTGTTGGATATTGCCAGAGTGGTGGTCAACGCACGCACAGGCTCAGTGGTGGTCAATCAGTCGGTTCGGTTGGCGCCGTTTGCCGTCACGCATGGCAACTTGACCATTCAAGTCCAAGCAACCAATCAAGTGGTTCCGCAGTCTTTGTTGGCTCGCAACCGCCCTGTGAACCAACGCAATGAGCGTGTCAGCATTGACAGTGGTCCGGCCGGTCAAATGGTCAAAGTCGACGAAGGCGCATCTTTAGAACAAGTTGTCAGAGCCATCAACCTGCTGGGTGCTACGCCGCAAGACCTGATGTCTATTTTGCAAGCCATGAAGTCTTCTGGCGCACTGCAAGCCGAGTTGGAAATTATTTAACATGGCCGACCTCATCATCAATGGGCTGATTTCGACTAAGCCGCTTTCAAGCGGCACAGTAGACGCGGCACAGATTCAAAAACTCAAACAGACAGCGCAAGAGTTTGAAGCTGTGTTGTTGCGCCAGATGATGCGGGAAATGCGCAATTCTGTTTTTAGCGAAGCCGGCAAAGGTGGCAGCAATGCCACCTATTTGAGCATGGCGGATGAGCAGTTGGCCAACAGCATGGCGGCCCAAGGCGGCTTTGGATTTGGCAAGGCCATGGCACAACAAATGATTCAGCAGGTTCAGGCCGCGCAGTTAATCAACTCTGCAGCCAATGCCGTAAAGCCATAAAAGGCTGTACTTCAAGTATCACCAGACCCAGTCGTATTTACACAACGGAATAAACCAGTGAGAACAGCAGCCCTATTTGACAGCGCCATGGCCGGACTGCAGTCCGCTCAGTCGGGCATGCTGGTAACCTCGCAAAACGTGGCGGGGTCATCGGTAGAGGGCTATGTTCGGCGGACTTCAAACGTTCGGGTCAATGGCTTATCGCCGACATCCATGGATGTGACCGGCACGTCGTTTGCGGTTGAAGGATTTACGCGTTATTTTGACAACTTGCTGCAGGGTCAACTCCTGTCCCAACAAAGCAAAACAAGTTACAGCCAAACCTTAACCCAGTCTGTGGCACCTTTGGATGCCATGCTGACCGAGCCAGCCACTTCGATTGCCACAGCACTGGGCAATTTTTTCAACGCAGCAGGCTCGATTGCAAATGAGCCCACCAACTCGGCTTATCAACAAAGTTTGATTGGCAATGCACGTTTGGTGGCAGATCGCGTAAGAGGACTGGCCAATACCGTTGGACAAGTTTCAAGCAATGCTTCACAAGCCTTGTCTGATGTGCTCAATCAAGCCAATTCACTCACGCCACAACTGGCTTCTGTGAATGCCAAAATTCGAGCCGCAGCAACGCCAGGCTTGTCTGCTGCTTCTCCAGATTTGTTAGACGAACGCGATCGCATTGTGGGCAAGTTGCAAGAGTTGGTGGGCGGCTCCACACTCATCAACGAAGACGGCACTGCCAGCTATTTACTCAATGGTCAGCATTTGGTAGACAGAGAAATTGCGAACACGTTTAGCAACGCATCTGGCACCACCGTCATTCGCAGCGATATGAAGCTCAGCGATCTCAGAATCAAAGTGGCCACCATTGACAGCAGAAATCCTGTGTACATCAAGTTGGTCATGCCACCTGTAGCCCAACTAGAAAGCAATGGGACCACACCTTTGCTTGATGCCAATGGCAATTCAGTGATGGTTCCAGGCCAAACCATTTTGCAAGATGGCAAAGCAGGCGCTTATGTTCACCTTATTCAAAACTTTGTGCCTACGGTTCAGAAAAGTATCAACTTGTTGGCCACGCAGTTGGTCATCAAAGTGAACCAAATTGCCAGCGCCAGCGGAGACGTCATTGCGCCTATTTTTGGCTTTGCTTCAACAAGCGCAAACGGTACCGCTCTCACGGGCATCTCAAGCGACACCACTGGCAAATCGCTGCTAGAGGGTCTTTGGAAAAAGACCGATGGCTCGTCATATGTTTACAGCGACCTCATTGAAGGCTCAAACCCTCAAAGCAGCAATTATCGTCAGACGATTGACACCGCTTTAAGCAAATCTGAGTTTGATGCCCGTCAGTTCAAAGTGGTAGGTACATTTGACCGCACACAATTTACGAATATGGATGCTGCCGCTTCTGCTTCTTTGCAAAACCTGCGCGACTCATTCACATCGCCCGTGACATTTATTACAAGCAGTATGGCCACAACCATTGCCACTTGGAAGAACACCCAACGATCTGATGAAGCTTTGCAAAAAAGTTTAAGCGATCAAAAGTCATCTATCACAGGTGTGAACTTAGACGAAGAAGCTGCCAACTTGGTCAAGTACCAACAGCTCTACAACGCCTCTAGCAAATTGATGCAAACAGGCAAACAAATGTTTGACACCTTGCTGGGCATGTTGTCTGGTTAATGATTAAACGAGGACCTACACCATGAGAATTAGCAGCCAACAGGTCTTTGACAGCGGCGTCTCTTCCATGCAGCAACACACTTCCGATGTCGTGAAGTATCAGCAGCAAATTTCTTCTGGACGAAAATACCAGTTGGCCTCTGACGACGCCTTGGCTGCCGGTTTGGGTGTGCAAATTGATTTGGACAATGCGCAATTTGCCATGTTCAGGGTCAATCAAAATCACATCAATGCCTCTCTGACATCGACTGACTCTCAGTTGAGCGGCATTAACATTGCCTTGACCAAGTTTCAGCAGATGATGGTGCAAGCGGGCAATGGTACTTTGGGTGCTGATGGTCTTAAAACTTTGGGGCAGCAGGCTTCCACCTTGTACAACACCGTGAATCAAATGTCCTTGGCAAAAGATGCCAATGGCGAGCAAATTTTGAGAACAGCCGCACCTAACAGTGTTTTAGTTGCCCCAAATGTCAGTTTAGAAACTGCATTGAGTTTTTCCGAAGTGATGTCTGCGCCCACTGGAATGGTACAAAATGTGATGGCGTTCATGGGCTCGGTTCGTGACAAATTGACTGATGGTACGGCTTTGTCTACCAGCGACATGGACAACATTCAATTGGTCTTAAAGCAAGTGACCACAGCACAAGTTAAGACAGGACTGTTGCAAAATCAGTTGGATGCAGCCACAGAAGCAGCAGATGTGCAAAAAAACAATGTTGAACTGCAACGCAGTAACTTGCTAGACACTGATTTGGCCACCGCAACGGCTGGTTTGGTCAAATCCAACGCACTTTTGCAGGCGGCTCAGTCCATCATGACGAAGCTAGACTCTAATTCACTTTTCCAAAAATTGTGAGCTCGGATTGTTTGCACTCTTTTGGGTGCATCAAAGGCTTAGTATTTCAAAGTTGTAATGCTCTGCACATTTTTTGATGCTACGATTTTTGATTACTTTTAACCTCATAGCGGATTTCGCTTTTAAGATATGAATATTGGTGCTGGTTGGATAATTGCATTTGGCTGTGGTATCGGCGGCTTCATCTGGCTAGGTGGACACGTCGATCAGCTGTGGGTGCCAGAAGAATATTTGATCATTTTCGGTGCCGCTTTAGGCACCTTGATGGCTTCGAACAAATGGCGAAATTTAAAGAGTATGTTTCGCGCTTTTTTTCGAATTTTCTTGCCTTCCACCACTGGAAAAACCTCTAACTTAGGCTTGCTTTGCCTGATGTTTGAGTTGTTGCAAAGAATCAAACGAGATGGTGCTCTGTCGATTGAGTCCGACATCTCGGACCCGCAACAAAGCGAGTTGTTCGC
>CANKOT010000036.1 GCA_947484245.1 Comamonadaceae bacterium | reverse complement strand
TGGCTGCGTCCAAGCTCTTCACACACAAATCCGACATTGAAATGGGCATTGGCGTTGTTGGGTGTTTGAACCAATGCGCGTTCAAAATAGCTCAAAGCTTGTACTAAGCGGCGATTGTTCAACTCTTCGTAAGCGAGACTGTTGAGCGCTAAAGCATCGGCAGGATTGATGTCGAGAATTTCTTGAAAGGTCTCATGGGCTTTGGCCCGAAGGCCAAAGACCAACAGCGTTTTGGCCTTGAATTTCAACCACAAGCATTTGCTGCGAAAAGCAGTGCTTGCGTTTGCGGGGGAAATATGGGTGTTCACTGACATGCCGCTATTCCCATTTCGAGGCACATTTCAATTTTCATTTGCACCACAAAAACCCAAGCAATGATGAGCCAGCTGCTAGTGGCCAAAGGTATGTGTCGGTCAAGGATCAGCCTTGGGCTGATTTTGCGAGTGATCCAGAGTGCTGGCTTGGAAGCCACATCGAGCAGTTGCCAGAAAACATTGTTGTCTCGGTTGGGCCCAGCCAACAGTCCCAGCAAAAATCGCCCAACGATGAACATGAGCGAAAGCTCAATCAAACTCTTGGCAATGACAACTGCAAGCAACATTAGAACTTTCTTGACTTGGGTAAAAGTAAATTTTTCGAATTTTATTAATTAGCCAGATGCACGTCTAATCAAAGGAAAGCCCTTTCCAAAAGTAAGTAAATTAAGAAAATTTGCGATTGATTGGCAGCTTCATTGGAGGAAATGAGTTTCCTGACTTCTACCTTACAAATTTCTGTGGTCCATCAAGCTTTAAAAGGCCCGTTTTACGAGGGAAAACACCGACAAAATGACTAGTCCAAATCAGGCTTCAATGACGCCCATCTGGTCGAAATAGACTGGACTCGTGCCATGCCATAGTGATATAGCGAAAATCAAAATTGGTATTAGACAACTTGCAAGGTCAAGAATAGATTCAAATAGCGACAACTACCTTTGAACATGACCCATCAGAATCCCCCCTCCGTGAGAGGTTTCGTCATTGAGCGTCAAGACGGACAGGCTCAACTGCCAGGAAGTTTGCACACCAACCGCAAACTCTCGCAGTGGTTGAGCTTGCAGACCCCGGGCCAAATTGAAATTTTGACCGGTAAAGCCGAATTAGGACAAGGCATTCTGACTGCACTGCGCTTGTTGGCTGCTGAAGAGTTAGATGTCTACTTAGCGCAAATCAATTTGATCAGCGCCAGCACTTTGCGCGGCCCCGATGAGGGCGTGACCTCTGGCAGCTTGTCGGTGCAAGACAGTGGCGGTGCCATTCGCCATGCCTGCGCCCATCTGCGAGGTTTGGCATTGCAACGCGCCGCTTCGCAAACGGGTGTGCCAAGCGAAGCCATCTCTGTTCATGCGGGCGTTTTGCATGCTGCCGATGGGCGTGCATTGGGCAACTACTGGCAACTCTTACAAAACAGCGACCTGAGCATTGAATATGACGGTCAATACCTGCCTAAGCAGCCTCACCAACGGCGGCTCCTAGGAAAAAGCAATAACGCGCGGGTAGACCTGCAAGACAAGGTCTTTGGGCGTGCCCGCTTCATTCATGATTTGCGGTGGCCAGACATGCGCCATGGCCGTGTTGTCAGAGCACCTTCGCTGACTGCACAGCTAAGCGGTTTGCCAAATGACTTGCTCGGACAATTACCGGCCGATGTGCAGTGCTGGTCAGACGGCAGTTTTGTGGCCGTGTTGGCCCAACAAGAGCACCTTGCGCATACTTGGTCAGAGCGAGTGGCCAGTGCACTGACCTGGCAGCTACCAGAGCAATTGCCCACACAACACAATTTGCCCGAGTTTTTGCGCCAAGCCGAACACCAGACCACGGTGCCCTTTCAACAAGGTCAAGCCGACTGGGCAGCTCAAACCAACCAGCCTGGCAAACGTTTTGAAGCAGCATTTTTCAAACCCTATTTGGCCCACGCCTCTATTGGACCGTCTTGTGCGGTGGCGCGATGGGATGGCAGCCACCTTGAAATCTGGACGCACAGCCAAGGCATACACAACCTGCGCGATGACATTGTGTTGGCTCTGGCCAAGCGGCAGCCTAATCTCTCTCGCAAAGAAATCACGGTCCATCACGTTGAAGGGGCTGGGTGCTACGGCCATAACGGCGCGGATGACGTGGCTTTTGATGCCGTTTTAATGGCTCTGAAAAATCCTGGCGTCCATGTGCGTGTGCTCTGGTCACGAGAAGACGAGCTGGCCCATGCACCGCTGGGTGCGGCTCAAAGCGTACAACTTCAAGCCTGCGTAGACCCAAGTGGCCAAATCACCCATTGGCAGCACGAGCTTTGGGCCAATGGTTACAGCTCTCGCCCAGGGCGAGCGAGTTCATCTACCTTGTTGGCAGCCAGTCAAATGGCGGGCGGTGAGCCCTTGCCAATCGCCATCAATCCACCTCTGTCTGCCGGTGGTGGCGCCGATCGCAACGCGGTGCCTGGTTATGCTTTGGCCAATTTGAATGTCATCAACCACCGATTGATGGTGATGCCATTGAGGACATCGGCCATGCGTGGACTGGGTGCATTTGCCAACGTGTTCGCCATCGAATCTTTCATGGACGAAATTGCCAGCGCCACAAACCAAGAGCCCTTGGCTTTTCGTCTGAGACACATGCAGGATGAGCGTGCCAAGGATGTTCTTCAAGCGGTGGTCCAACGTTCCAAGTGGTGGTCAAGCCCATGTGAAGAAGGCGTTGGACATGGCATGGCTTGGGCACGCTACAAAAACACGGGTGCCTGGTGCGCGGTGCTTGCGCGCGTTGAAGTTGGCGAGCAAGTGCGAGTGCTCAATTTGGACCTAGCAGTTGACGTGGGCATGGTGGTGGACCTGGATGGCGTGATCAACCAAACCGAGGGCGGCGCCTTGCAAAGTCTCAGCTGGACGCTGAAAGAACAAGTTAACTTTGACACTCAGCATGTCACGTCGCGTGACTGGACCAGCTACCCCATCTTGCGATTTAACGAAGTTCCTGAAGTCTGCGTTCATGTGCTAGACCGCCCTGACAAAGCGCCGCTCGGTGCCGGAGAGGCAGCACAGGGTCCTGTTGCTGCAGCTCTGGCCAATGCTGTGAGCCAAGCCCTTGGACTGCGGCTACGCCAACTGCCCCTAACGCCTGACCAGTTGCTTGTGGCTATTCATGCCGAAGCTAATTTATGAAACCATTAATTCATGAAACCATGAACACATGAACACACTGGAGCCCAAATAATGCAAGTCAATGGTCAGACCGTGACACAAGAATTGAATCCGCAGCGTTTGTTGCTGTCGGTATTGCGCGACGAGCTTGGCCTGAGTGGTCCGAAGTTTGGATGCGGGCAAGGAGAATGCGGCGCCTGCATGGTGCTGGTCGATGGCAAACCGCAAACGTCGTGCAACTTGCCCGTGTGGTCTGTTCAAGACTCTCACATCACCACCCTAGAAGGCTTGGGTACGCCCGAAGCGCCTCATCCAGTCCAAACTGCCTTTTTGGAAAACCGGGCTGCGCAATGCGGCTTTTGTGTTTCGGGTATCGTGACATCTGCTGCGGCTTTGCTAACGCACCAGCCCAATCCTTCGCGTCAAGACATTGCGCAGGCACTCGATAAACATTTGTGCCGTTGCTGTGCGCATGTGCGCATGATTCGGGCGATTGAGCAGGCCGCTCAACGCATGACACCTGCGACCTTTCAAGACTGATCAATTGACAAACAACTTCCCTCCAGAAAGACAACAACAATGCTTAAAAATTGGTTAATACCTCAAGGCGCAGGCAACCCCATAGGGGGCCTGCAATTTTGTGGATGTGGTTTGCGCACCATGATGCCAACCGGAGATGAGGCGGGCATTTCTTTGCGACGCCCACCCGTCATCATCAAGGGCAAACGTGCTCGCACCGTTGATGTTCATGCACATTGTTTTTTTCAATCTGCAATTGATTTGATGGGCGATGAAGCCCCCAGCGTCATTCCTCCCGTCAAAGGCGTTCCCGAACACTTCATCGACATCCCCTCACGCCTGTCCGCCATGGACCGCATGGGCATTGACATGCAGGTGCTCAGCATCAACCCTTTTTGGTATCGAAAGGACCGCGATACAGCAGAAGCCATCTGCCGCATCAACAACGAAGGTCTGGCCGAGCTGTGCGCGAGGGAGCCCAATCGATTTGCCGGCTTTGCTTCTTTGGCCATGCAGTTTCCAGATTTGGCGGTGCAGCAACTTGAAGAGGCTGTTCGCAAATTCGGACTCAAGGGCGCAGCCATTGGCGGCAGCGTAGTAGGCCGTGATTTTTGCCATCCCGAGTTTCATCCTGTGCTAGCCAAAGCTGAGGAGTTGGGCGTGATGTTGTTCATCCACCCTCAAAGTACGCCCGAATTGCAACACCGCTTTAAAGGCAACGGCTGGTTGGCCAATACCATTGGCAATCCATTGGATACCACCATTGCATTAGAGAAACTCATTTTCGAGGGCATCTTTGACCAATACCCCAAGCTCAAAGTATTGGCGGCACATGGTGGCGGATTCTTAGGCTCCTATGCACCTCGCATGGACAGGTCTTGCTTCGTTTCCCCGAAGAACTGCAACCCTGATATTGTTTTGCGCAAAAAGCCATCTGAATACATGCGGCAAATTTATGTCGACTCTCTGGTGTTCACACCAGAGGCATTGCGCCATTTGGCGGCTGAAGTTGGCGCGGGACAAATCATGATTGGCACCGATCACCCTATTCCTTGGGAAGAAGACCCTGTCACCCACGTCATGAGTACCCCTGAGCTCAGCGATGATGATCGCCTGGGCATTCTTGGAGAAAACGCGATCCAGGTTCTCGGACTGAATGTCTAAGTTACCTGTCAAATTTTTTAAAGTGTTCGATTTTTTATTAAGGAGACAATGATGAAGCAAATTCAATTGCACCAATTGGTGAAGCAAGTAGCCACAGTGGTGGCTTGCGTTTCGACTTTGGGTTTGAGTGCCCAGGCGCAAGCCCAAGCAGCCTACCCCAACAAACCCATCCGCATGATCATTCCATTGGCCGCTGGCAGCGCAGTGGACGTGGCGGCGCGTTTGCTTGCGCAGAAAATGTCGGTCAACATGGGCCAGCCCATCGTGATTGAAAACATCACGGGTGCAGCCGGCATCATTGGTTCAGAGCGTCTGGCCAAAGCGGCACCAGATGGCTACACCATTGGCGGTTTTAACGACAGCGTCTTAACGATGGTGCCCAACCTGAACCCCAACACGCCCTACAACCCGATCAACGACTTCGCCTACATCACCCAGGCGGCGATCATCGATTTCACAGCGGCAGTGCCGATGGACTCCCCTTTCAAGACCATCGCCGATTTGGTGGCTGCAGCCAAAGCCAAGCCTGACACCATCACCTACTCATCCGGTGGCAATGGCAGCCCGCAGCACATTGCAGGCGCCATGTTTGGTGCACAACTTGGCATCGATCTTAGACATGTGCCCTACAAGGGCGCCAGCCAAGCAGCACAAGATGCCGCATCGGGTATGGTCAATGTGACATTTCAGGGCATTGCCACTGTCTCTGCGCTGATCAAAGGCAACAAGCTTCGGATGATTGGTGTCCCCGCCAAAACCCGTCACCCCGAATACCCCAATGTGCCAACCTTTGAAGAGGTGGGCGTCAAGGGCTTTGAGTTCAGCACCTGGTTTGCACTGACAGCACCTCCTGGTTTGCCCAAGGACATTGTTAACATTCTCAATCGTGAAGCTCTCAAAGCCTTGGCCGATCCAGAAATCAAGGCACGCTATGCCGGTCTGGGTCTCAAAATCACAGGCACCACGCCCGACGAGTTCGTGGCGCTTACCAAAGACCAGCTCAACCGCTATGGCAAAGTCATTCGTGACGCCAAAATAAAGAGCGATTGATTGTCACCCCAATGCCACACCATTCACCCAGTGTCTGGTGTGGCTGTCTTTAAGAAGTCTTGAAAGGCTTCAAATGTCCATGATTCAACCAATCGTCCGCCGCTTCATATTGCTTGCCAGCATTGGCTTGCTATCTTGCTTATCCGTGCATGCCAATGGCCCCGTGCGTGTTGGCTCAAAAATCGATACCGAAGGCAAACTTTTGGGTAACATGGTGTTGCTGGCCCTTGAGGCCAACGGCATCAAAACAGAAAACAAGGTGTCGCTTGGCAACACCAAGATCGTTCGCACGGCACTGCTCGCAGGCGAAATTGATCTTTACCCGGAATACACAGGCAATGGCGCCTTCATGTTGGGTGCAGAAAACAACAAAGCATGGAAAGATTTTCGAGCTGGCTATGAGTTAGCTAAAAAATTGGATTTTGAGAAAAATAAAATTGTCTGGTTAGAGCCTGCCAAGGCCAACAACACTTGGGCCATTGCGCTGCGCAAAGATGTGGCCACAAGCAATCAGCTAAGAACATTAGACGATCTGGGTCGCTATATTGCAAAGGGCGGTGTTTTTAAGCTAGCGGCGTCTGCAGAGTTCATCGAGCGAGCCGATGCAATGCCTGCTTTCCAAACCGCTTACGGGTTCAAACTGCGTGCCGATCAAACACTGGTGTTGGCAGGCGGTGATACTGCGGTCACCATCAAAGCTGCAGCCGAAAAAACATCTGGCGTGAATGCAGCCATGGCCTACGGCACCGACGGCCCCTTGTCTGCGCTTGGGCTGTTGGTCATGGAAGACCCTAGGGGTGTACAACCGGTTTATGCCCCAGCACCCTTAATTCGCGAGGAAGTTCTGAAGCGCCATCCTGCCATTGCCACTGTTCTGTCGCCCATCTTCAAATCGCTCGACAGCCCCACTCTGCAAATGTTGAATGCACGCATTCAGGTGGAAGGTCAGGATCCACGCAAAGTGGCCAACGCCTATTTGCAAAGCAAGGGGTTTGTGAAGTAACGCTGGCCATGACAAGCACTGACTCGCATCGTTGGAACTCTGTGTTAGGGCTGTATGTGGCTTTGGCCTTGGGCGCTGCAAGCACTTTGCCGTTTGTTCGTGTAGCACCCAATCGGCTCTTATCGGGTGAGCCTGTTTATTTATGGGATATCTTTCAAAGTCAGAGCAACCAACTGGTCCTCGTGTTTTTTTTGGCTGTTTTTGCTTTGTTGTTTATTGCCATTGGACAAGCCCAGCGTCGCTTCCTTCAACTCATGGTTAGCTTTGCCATGGCAGCCAGTCTTGCGGGCTTGTGGTTGCTGGCCAGTCAAGTTAGCAGCTCTTTGAGCCTTTCAGACAATCCACTGTCCCGAACCTCCTTGGGTGCAGGCTTTTGGGTGATGACTGCAATCTCTTGGTTGGTTGCACTAGATGCCATCGACAGACTCAACATTAGCGCCCTGCCGCGCTTCATTTTGCAAATTGTTTTGTGCCTACCACTCGCACTCTCATTGACCGAAGGTCAGAATTTATCGCTCATTAAAGAATATGCCAACCACAGCGATGTGTTTGGACCCGCTATTTGGCGTCATCTGCTAATCGTGGTCCTAGCCGTTGTACCGGCTGTTTTCATTGGCGTGCCCATCGCTTGGCGAATGACCCAATCGGAAGGTGTCAAACAAGCCTTGTTTCCCATCCTCAATTTGATTCAAACAATTCCATCCATTGCTCTCTTTGGCTTGCTCATGGCACCCTTGGCTTGGCTTGCAGTTCAGTGGCCCACACTTGGAAAGGCAGGCATTAGCGGTGTCGGTCTTGCGCCTGCGGTGCTGGCTCTGCTGTTGTATTCTTTGCTGCCCATTGTTCGCTCTACATTGGCCGGCTTAGAACAAGTGCCAGCAGACACCATCAATGCAGCACGCGCAATGGGCATGTCAGCGTGGCAAATACTGTGTCAAGTGGAGTTGCCTTTGGCACTGCCAGTGCTGCTCATTGGTCTTCGCACAGCCGTTGTACAAACCACAGGCCTTGCGGCAGTCTGCGCCCTGATTGGCGCGGGCGGTCTCGGTCAAATCATGTTTGACGGGCTATTTAGCGCGGCCAACGACCTGGTCATACTCGGTGTCATACCCATTGTGCTGCTTGCCATGTTGGCAGACAGTTTGTTTAAAGTGCTTGGCAACTTGCTAAAGACTTCTGCACCATGATCAAGTTTGAAAACGCAAGCAAGTCCTATGCAGGTGTGGCGGCCATCAGCAACTTGAACTTAGAAATCGAGCAAGGTGAATTGGTTGTGTTTCTTGGGCCCTCTGGTTCTGGAAAATCAAGTGCACTCAAAATGGTCAATCGCATGGTTGCACATGATGGCGGACACATCCTCTTTAATGGCCAAGACATTACCCGTTTCAATGTGCAAGACTTGCGGCGCCGCATGGGCTATGCCATACAGTCTGTGGGCTTGTTCCCTCACAGAACCGTAGCTCAAAACATTGCGACTGTTCCTACATTGTTAGGCTGGGATTCATCTCGAATTCAAGCACGTGTCACGGCACTACTAGAAATGTTGGCCATGTCGCCAGAACAATTTGCAGACCGCTATCCGCATCAACTCTCTGGCGGGCAGCAGCAGCGCGTTGGGGTAGCACGTGCTCTGGCGGCAGACCCAGATGTCCTGCTCATGGACGAACCCTTTGGTGCACTCGACCCCGTCACCCGCACAGCATTGCAATTGGCACTCAAAGAAATACACCGTGCGACCAGCAAAACCATTTTGTTTGTGACGCACGACATCGACGAAGCTTTGTTGCTGGCGACACGCATCGTGCTGCTCAACCATGGTCGCATGGTCCAAGTTGGCACTCCTCTGGAATTGCTGCAACATCCAATCAACGACTTTGTCAGCAACTTTTTAGGCCAAGCCGATAGAGGACTCAAACAACTTTCACTGCAAGCTATTGCACCCTATGTCAAAGCCATAGGAGGAGCTGAGCCGCCCCACGCCATTGCCCATACAGCCACCTTAAGGGAAGCTGTTTCTTGCATGGCAACATACCATGTCTCTAGCTTGAGTGTGGCTGATGCAAGCGGCAAAATCATGGGGCAAGTGAACGCCGTTGATCTGCTTGAAAAAAAGCATGTCTGATTTACAACTGCGCCAACAACGCACAAAGCAGCATGGGCTCAACCCACTGAGCCTAAGTGTGGCCTTGCTGTTGATCATGGCCTACAGCCTGCCGCATTCCCAAGCGCTCTTTGCGTCCTTGTTTCCCGATTTGGCGCGGCCAGTGTATTTACAGGAGCCTCTGGCAGATCTCCTGTGGCAGCACATCGCCTTGGTGTTGGCCTCAAGTGCCGTTGCAGTGATCATTGGCACGGCTGCAGGCTTGGCTACCACCAGCCCTGTAGGCCATTCGTTCAAATCCATGATAGAAATGGTGGCCGCTATGGGCCAAACTTTTCCGCCTGTAGCCGTCTTGGCCCTTGCAGTGCCAGTTGTTGGCTTTGGTGAGCGCCCCGCACTCCTAGCACTTGCTATTTTTGGCTTGCTGCCTGTTCTTCAAGGCACTTTGGCGGGCCTGGCTTCAGTACCCACACCTGTGCTGGATTCAGCTCACGCCATGGGGATGGCACCGCGCCACATCTTGACCAAAGTACAGATGCCTTTGGCCTTTCCGCTTTGGCTGGCTGGCGTGAGAACCTCGGTCATTGTGAACATTGGCACAGCAGCCATTGCATCGACTGTGGGGGCAAAAACATTGGGGCTGCCCATCATCGTAGGCTTGTCAGGCTTTAACACGGCTTATGTTTTGCAAGGGGCCGTGTTGTTGGGCCTGCTGGCCATCGCAGCCGATTTAGCGTTTGATCAACTGGCAAATCGATTTGATCGAACGCCTCGTTGATGATTAGCTGAAGATCAGCTAACCATCAAACGTGAAGTTTGGGCTTCACCAATGTGGCCCACCACGGCTGCATCATTGAAGCCATGACGCTTAAAAACCGCCAAGACATCACCAACCGTTTCGGGCGAACAAGTGACCAACAATCCGCCACTGGTTTGAGGATCAGACAAAAGTGCTTGGCATTCAAGGGGCAAGCCGTTGGCCAAGCTAATTTCGTTGCCGTAGCCGTCCCAGTTTCGGCCTGAGGCGCCGGTCACGTTGCCGTTTTTAAACAACTCTGCAACATTGGGCAACAAAGGCACATCGGCCCACTTGATGTGCGCTGTGAGTTTGGCACCACGCGCAATTTCAAGGGCATGGCCCGCCAAGCCAAAGCCCGTGACGTCGGTCAAAGCGTGCACACCAGGCAGTTCTGCCAAATCGGGGCCAGCCGTGTTGAGCTTGGTGGTGTTGGCAATCATCGATTCGTAGCCTGCAGCATCAAGCACTTCTTTTTTGAGTGCCGCAGACAAAACACCAACACCCAGGGGCTTGCCCAAGACCATTACATCGCCCACACGTGCGCCGTCATTTCGCTTCACTCGATCTGGATGTACCAAACCCAACACCACCAAACCATAGATAGGTTCTACGGAGTCAATGGTATGGCCGCCTGCAATGGGAATGCCTGCTATGTTGCAGACCGAAGCACCGCCCGCCAAAATTTGACCAATGGTTTGAGTTGACAGCACATTGATTGGCATACCGACCAAAGCCAAAGCCAAGATGGGTTTACCGCCCATGGCATACACATCGCTGATGGCATTGGTTGCAGCAATGCGACCAAAGTCAAACGGGTCATCCACGATGGGCATGAAAAAATCTGTGGTGGCAATGAGGGCCTGCTGGTCGTTGAGTTTGTAAACGGCTGCATCGTCGGCCGTCGCAATGCCCACCATCAATTCTTTGGGAATGGGCATCTGCAAAGTGCCCTTCAGAATTTCGGACAAAACTGCCGGCGCAATTTTGCAACCGCATCCCCCACCGTGCGAAAGCGAGGTCAAACGGGGTTCATTGGTGTTCATGGTAATTCCTTCAATCTTTCAAGGATTGTAAGCAAGCCTTTGCATTCTTGCTCGGCTGAAAATAAGGGTGCGCGAATGGCGCATTGTTTTTTGAGCAAGTTGGCAAATTGCTCATCGCGCCTAAAACGAACCAGCATGTCTGCAAGCGCTTGGGCATCGCCCACCGGAAACAAGCCAACGTAGTCTTCACCCAGCATGCCCATGTTGCCTGCAATGCGTGAGGCAATGACGGGCACACCGCTGCAAATGGCCTCCATCAGCACATGCGCACCCCCCTCCATCACGCTGGCATGCACAAGGACGTGCGCACGCTGAATTTGATGACGTGTTTGGGAGTAACTCAAGGCACCTCTGAATTGATATTGAGAATATTGGCTAGCTGTTTGATGCGCCAATTTGGCAAGTACTGGGTCGTGCTCGCCCCCAATGTGCTGAATGAAAATATCAGAATGTTTTGAAAGCAACGCAGCCGCATCGAACAAGGTTCGAGGCGATTTTTCCTCACGCAAATGTCCCACCATAACAGCCCTAGTGAGTCTCGAGGTTTTGGGCAAGGTAAGTCGTGAAGTGGTCGATTGCAAAACCACCGAGGCTTTAGACCTTAAAGAGGCTGGCAGCTCAGCCAGCCCCATGGACTGAAGTACAACAAGCTGAGAAGCCATTTCAAGTGAATGTTGGGCTTGGTGATCGTGCTTGATGTCGCGGTATAAATCAGTGCCTGTTAGAACCACCACCAAAGCTTTAGCGCCATGCATGGCATGCCAAGCGGCAATGGACGAATGACTGCGACGTGCGTGCAATGCAATGAGAAAGTCATCGGACTTGTCGCCTTGCCATTCACTGACAAGCCGCACCCGAAAGTACGGTTGAAGCAGTTGCCGATAACGCTTGGCAGTCTGCCAATTGCCGTTGTTAGCGCTTGCAAGCGCGGGACTTACAATCACAAGCGTTGGTTTGGCTAGTTTAGAAATGGGCGATTGGTTCATATTCAATAGCAAGCATAACGAAAAGGACAAAAGCCATCCATGAATGCAGTCAATATCCAGACACTGTCTAAGGCTCTTCAAGCGCTTCGCCAGCATACGCTTCATTCATTTGAAAGCTACCTGCACGCCAACAAACAAGTTGTGCCTCAACAGAGTGGCTTAAATCCACCCATTTGGGAATTAGGTCACGTAGCATGGTTTCAAGAGTATTGGATTGGACGCAATCAACAACGATCCAAAGGCATCACATGCGATCCTTCAAGTGCCCGCCTTCCTTCTAGCCTTGCAGAAGCCGACTTGTGGTTTGACAGTGCCAAAGTGGCGCACGCGAGCCGCTGGAGCCTCCCGCTTTTATCGGCTCAAGAGTGCATTCAATATGCCGAGCAAACGCTCAAGCAAACCCTGGTGCTTTTGGAAAATGAATCTGCCGAAAGCCCAGCGCTTTATTTTTATTGGCTGGTTTTGCAGCATGAAGCCATGCACCTAGAAGCCAGCGCCTACATGGCGCAGTCGCTTGGTTTTCCGTATCAAGCGCTGTGGCAACCATCGATCAGCACAAGTCGACCTGTGTTGGAGGCTGCCACAGCCCACGTTCGTTCTCAGCATTGGAAGCTTGGTTCTGAGGCTGAAACACCGTTTTGCTTTGACAATGAACTGAGTCAACGCAGCTGTTTACTTCAAGACTTTGAAATCTCTCTGCGGCCCGTGAGCTGGGATCAGTATTTAAATTTTGTCAATGCCACAGACCATCCCCTTCCAAGGTATGTTCGCAAAATAGGCGATTACTTTGAAACAGAAGTATTTGCTTGTTGGACGCCTTTGGACAAAACTGCACCAGCCATTCATGTGTCTTGGAACGACGCTCAAGCCTACTGTGCTTGGGCTCACTGCCGTTTGCCAACCGAAGCCGAATGGGATTGCGCAGCCAAAACATGGCCCCATTTTGAGTGGGGTGAAGTGTGGGAGTGGACACAAGACACGTTTGCGCACTTCGATGGCTTTGTGGTTCATCCCTACGCCGAATACTCGGCACCTTGGTTTGGTACGCACAAAGTGTTGAGAGGTGCGGCGCGGCTAACTCACCCCGTACTGCGCCGCATCAATTACAGAAACTTCTTTACACCTGAGCGCAATGATATTTATTCAGGCTTTAGAACTTGCGCACTGTAAACAGCCCTAAGGTGGCTTTGCTTAATTGGCCCAAAATAAAGCAAAGTGCACTTTAGGATCGGTCCACTGCTGAATATTGGAAAAACCCGCTTCAAGCAATAGTTGCTTGAATTGATCGATGGACCATTTGTAAGAATTTTCAGTGTGTATGGTTTCGTCTTTTTTAAAATGACGCTGCTGGCCATGCCACTGGACGACTAGGTCATGCTTGGCTTGCAAGTGCATTTCAATTCGTGACGCCTGCGAGTTAAAGCGTGCAGAGTGCTGCCAATCTTGCACATCAAAATCAGATCCCAAAAGATGGTTAACGCGACGCAGCACATTCAAATTGAAAGCGGCTGTGACACCCAAATCATCGGCATAAGCCCTCTCTAGCGTGCTGGTCTCTTTGACCAAATCGATGCCTATCAGGAGGCCAGAGCCGGGTTGGCCTTGTTTACAAAGCGCAGCAATTCTTTGTAAAAATGACAAGGCCTCCGACGGATTGAAGTTGCCTAAACTTGATCCCAGATACAAGACAAGCAGCGGCTGATCTGTCAGTTGTTGCTGCAGTTGTGGCGGAAAGGTCAGAGATTTTGAAAAGTCCGTCCCCACACCCACCATGTTGACTTGAGCGTGTTTGGCTTGCAAATCTTTTAAATGATTGGCGAGATAGGCGCTGGAAATATCTACCGCCACATACGTAGCGGGCATGGTGTGGGCAAATAAGTTGGCTGCTTTTTGACAACTGCCAGCGCCCAAATCAAGCCACGTAGCCTGCTGCGGGAGCTGAGCGTGAATGTCCTTGGCTTGACTTTCAAAAATTTCGAACTCGGTGCGAGTTGGATAATATTCAGGCAGCAAGGTAATGGCATCAAACAAGACCGAACCCATGGCATCGTAAAAGTACTTGGGCGATAAGTTGGCCTGGTGGGCCAGCAAACCTTGGCTAAGCTCTTCAATGTCGGTGTCTTTGCTTTCTTGGTAGACATCATAAAATACGGGCTCTTTGGTAGACACTTTGAGATCTTTCTAAATTTCAGTTTGGCTGCAAAAGACAAACGGCTATTGCAAAATGGCTATCAACGATTGAGCCAACGCCTAAGGCCAAAGCTCAGCGCATCAACGCAGGCCACCATCAACAACATGGCGCCCAAAATAGTGGCCGTTTTGTTCATCAAAAACAGGCCCATGTTAAATGACAACAACTGCCCCAAACCACCCGCGCCGACCACGCCCAATACAGCGGCAGCGCGAATGTTGTTTTCCCAGCGGTACAAGGTATAGCTCATTAATTGCGGCAACACCTGAGGCAAAGTGGCGTAGGCAAACACGCGCAGCGGTCCTACCCCTTGCGTGCGCAATGCATCGCCTGGTCCTGTAGGTATATTTTCCATGGCCTCTGAAAACAACCGCCCAAGCACACCGCTGGTATGAAGCGCCAAGGCCAAGGTACCCGCCATGGGCCCCAGCCCAGCAGATATTAACAACAGCGCAGCCCATACAAGCTCAGGAATGGCGCGCAGAGCATTCAACAACCAGCGCGTTGGACTGCGCAGCCAAGCCGGATCTTGGCTGGACATGCGGCTGGCTGGCACAGCCAATGCCAAGCCCAACACTGCAGCGATGGCCGTGCCCAGCGCAGACATGGCCAGTGTTTCCCACGCGGCAATGCCCACTTTGGCCAGAAATTGTGGTGACGTATCGGGCGGAAAAAACTCCGCCATAAAGCGGTACATGCTGCGCGCCGCTTCCATGGATGCAAAGGCCGCCCAATCGAGCTTGAGTGATACAAAGCTTGCAATAACCAGCAACAACAATGCAGCCGTCAGCCAGCAAGCCCAGCACCTGGCATCAAACAAAGTCGGCGGAAGTTTATAGGGCGGATTGGCCGCTTCACGGGAATAGCCGCGCGATGGCGGTGAATGAGGGGGCACTTGTTTCATGCCAGCGCCCTCCTCAACCAAACACTGGCCCGATCGGCCAGTGCCACCAGAAAAACAAACACCAACAGCAAGGTGGCCACTTCACCGCCATTGAACGTCTTCATGGAATTGTCCAATTGCTGACCCAAACCGCCTGCGCCCACAAAACCCAACACCACCGATGACCGGATGGCACACTCCCATCTGTACACCGTATAAGACGCCAATTCAGCTGCGTGACTGGGCAACAGCGCATAAACAAAAGCTTGCAAACGACCACTGCCATTTCGCATGAGGGCATGCGTCGCATGGCTCTCGCCACTTTCTAAAATTTCGGCATACACCTTGCCCAGCATACCGCCGTATGTGAGCGCAATGGCCAGCACACCCGCTGTAGGTCCCAAACCCACCACGCGCACAAAAACCAAGGCCCACACCAGTTCAGGAATACTGCGCAACACAATGAGAACGGCGCGAACACACCAACGCAGTGCTGCAGGCCAACGGTTCATGCGACCCGACAAAGCAGAGAGTGACAAAACGCGAGTGGCCACCAAACTCAAAGGCACTGCCAGCACCAGCGCCAGCGTGACACCTGCCGTGGCCATGGCCACAGTGCGCCAAGTTTCGTTGGCCACCATGATCATGAATTCGGCGTTGTAGACCAAGGGCCAAAAGCTCGCTAAAAAATCGGCCGTCACTTTTCGATTGTCGGGATCCCAGAAAATCGAGGGTCTAAATTCTGTGGCCACGGCCAAAGGCCAGAGCAACAAAACAATCAAGCTCAACCAAACAATGCGAGACGAAAAATCTGGGTCGCGAAGCTTGACACCTAAGTCAAGTTGAGCTTGAGGTATTGAAGAAACAGACATAGACAAAAGACAATGACAGAAGACCTGCAGGCCTTAACGACAATGCATCACAACAGGTGCAGACACATCTAAAGCAGGCTCTGCTGCCAATGGAAAGGCATCGCTGCGCAACTCATGCTCATGCTTTTCGTACAAATGCGCCAAGCGTTCGCGAGTTACTTGCGACGATGGCAAATCAAAGGCGACTTGACCATTGAGCAAGCCAATGATGCGGTCAAAGTGCGTCAGCGCCATGTCCACTTGATGCAAACTGGCCACCATGGTAATTTGCCGCTCACGAGCCAGATTGACCAAAGCTGTGATGGCCATTTTTGCACGCATGGGATCGAGCGCAGACAAAGGCTCGTCGATGAGCCAAAGACTGGCTGGCGACAGCAAAGCACGCGCTAAACCAACGCGCTGACGTTCGCCGCCAGACAGCCGGTCGACACGGTCAAACAATTTGTCGCTCAGGTCAAAGTGACACAGCGCTTCGTAGGCTGCTGGAATGTCTCTTGGATAAAACAAGGAACGCAAACTGGCCATCAAACTCATGGCTGGCAAACGTCCTGCCAAGACTGAAGTTACCACGCGCTGGCGTGGCGGCAATGGCGGAACCTGAGGGGCAAGGAACAATTGGCCCCGCAAAAGGCGAAGCTCACGGGTAGACAATTGCCAAGGATCTTGCCCCCCTAAGCGAATCTCACCTTGTGCAGGTCGTTGCGCACAGGCCAAAATTTGCAGCAATGTGGTTTTGCCTGCACCTGAAGGGCCAATTACCGCAACTTGCTCGCCCACACCGAGGCGCAAGCCAATCGACTGCAAAGCTGCAGGGGCATGGCGCGGCGCCGACGGGTGACGGGCTTGCAGGCAGGAAAGCTCGATGTTCAATTGTTTAACGCCTGCTTATTGCAGCAAGCCTGCACTGCGTGCAGCCGACTCTAAGCCTTTGTAATTTTCAGGCGTTGTGGGCACGTAGCGGGTTGCACGATTAAGCCTCAAGATCTCGGCATGCTCTGGGTTTGCGGGATTGAGACCCAACAAGGCTGCCTTGATTTTTTCACGCAAATCGGCAGGCATGTCTGCATGAACCGACCAGTTGTAATTGAAAAAAGGCGGAGTGGTGAAGAACACATCGACATCTTGCGTGTTGACTTTGTTTTCGGTCACAAATTTTTTCCAAACGGTGATGTCGAGCGCCGCTGCGTCGACCTTGCCACTGACTACTGATGCAATGGTGGCATCATGTGCGCCGCTGTAAGCAATGCGCTTAAAGTCTTTTTCAGGATCGATTTTGGCTTGCAACAAGATGCTGCGCGGCATCAGGTGACCCGAGGTGCTGCTTTGTGAACCGAAAGACACTTGCTTGCCTTTCATGTCGGCCAAGCCCTTGATGCCAGAATTGGTTTTGGCAATGAACACCGATTGAAATTTGGTGTCTTCTTCGCGCTGTGCCAAAGGAACAACCTTGCCACCCGAACGGATGCTAGCCTGCACAAAAGTAAGGCCACCAAACCAAACCAGTTCGACTTTTTTGTTAACCAGCGACTCAACCGCTGCAGGGTAGTCGGTGACTGGCGTGAAATGCACTTTCATGCCCAGTTGCTTTTCCAAATAATTGGCTAGCGGTGTGAACTTGCGAACTTGCTCAGTTGCGGCCTCTTCGGGAATGGTCGTCACCCTCAAAGTCGCTTGAGCTTGTGCATTTGTGCTTGGCAAAACTGCCATCACGAAGGAGGAGGTGATGGCTAAAAGCCATTTGTTCAAAAAAGAGATGTTCATGGTTTTTAAAAAAAAAGACTTGATTAATGTAATCAGTATTGAACAACCCAGCTCAGAGTAAGTACTCTGCAAGCAAGGGCTTCATCAGCCTCTTGACCTTAAACCAAAGGATTCAAAAGTCATTGGCCAAGTAGGCGGCCCCACTAGGACTCGAACCTTGATTTGTGAACTCTTTGCGCGTAATTACTGTGCGTCAATCAAGATGAAGGCAATGCGCGCTGGCTGTCCTGAACGATTGGCCCAGGCGTGGTTGGTACCGCGTTGGATCAGCACATCGCCAGCACGCAGCACTGTTTCTTCCTCATCCATGATGGCGACCAATTCTCCTTGAAGCATCAGCGCATAGTCGACCGTTTGGGTCTTGTGCATGCCTGGGTGCTCACCGGGTTTGATCTCGCGGTGCGCGTCGCGATACATGTTGGAAAAAGTCGCTTCCATGGCTCGTTGCAGTTCTTGCGGATCTTTGGGCTCTGGCGGAATATCAATGATGCGCAAAACGGTTCCTTGCGGCGGCGGTGATACGCCGACATGCTCGGTGATGCTGTCGGGCGCCGTAATGGGCGAAGGACTGGCGCCCGTGCGCCATAGGTTAGTCACCCTGTAACCTGGTCTTTCTTGAACAACCCGCACCGCAGGTGAGGGGCCATCGGCCAAAATGCGAGAGCGGCCTTGGGCATCGTCATAAGTGACGATACGGCGAATGGGTTCAAGTTGAATAGTCATGTCAGGCCTTCAGCTTATTGACGAACACCACCAGCAGCACGAAAGGCTGCGCCTTGTTTCTGGAACTCATCGTGCACTCGCTTGTCCCATTGCTGCATGGCTTGGTAGGCCAGAATTTGATTGCTCTTTTGTGCAGCATCTTTCACCGCATCCGATTTAACGGCCGCGGCACATGCTGCATCCAGCTTGGCCAGCACCTGGGGCGGAGTGCCCTTGGGTGCGAAGATGCCGGCAAAGGACAGTTGGGTGACATCGATGCCCAGCTCCCTGAGTGTGGGTACATCGGGAAAGCCAGGGTGTCTGCGCTCTGAAGCAACGGCCAGCAATCTAACAGTGCCGGCTTTCACTTGTGCTGCCGCTGAAGCGGCAATGCTGGTGGCAAAGTCTAATCTACCCGCCAGAAGTTCCTGTAAGGAGGCTGCATCACCCTTGAAGGGGATGTGCACCACGTTGAGCTTTTGGTGGCGCGCTAGGTCATCGACTGCCAAAAATGGTGCTGAGTTGGGGCCGGGCGAGCCATACGACAAAGATTTGCTTTTGGCCGCAGCTATCAAATCGGCCAGCGATTTGAAGGGGCTGTCAGAACGCACCGACAAGGCCAAAATATTTTCGGTGATACCGCACACAGGTTGAATGGTGTCAGGGGAGAGCTTCAAGTCTTTGAGGTGATGCGGTTGAATGGTGACTGGGGTCATGGGTGTGAAGGCCAGGGTCAAGCCATCAGCGGGCGCTTGCATCAACGCTGACATGCCAATCACACCTGAGCCGCCATCGCGCGAGATCACCACGACACTCTGACCCATTTGCTTGAAAAACTGTTCGGCCACTGCTCGGGCCATGATGTCAGTGGAACTGCCTGCAGCCCAGGGATTGATCATGGTAATAGGGCGAGCGGGGTAAGTGTCTTGCGCACTTGAGTGCATAGTGCTGGCGGATAGCGCCAAACAAACGAGGCCCTGCATCCATGTGGTGAACTTGTTCATACGAGATGTTCCTTTGAGGTTTGATGGATAGGCGCACCATCTATTTCACTCTCGAGATGAGGGTGAATTGAAATTATATCGAGCGTCTACATTTTTGCACCACCAATATGCGTCCCATCAAAAGTGGTCAATCGCAAAACCTAGGGATAACTCTAGCTTTTAACTTTTCTTTTGCTTTCGCTTTCGCAATCAGGATCTTGGCAATCAATGGATGGCAATTCAAAGCATGGTTGGCCTTTGCAACATTCGTCAGTTAAATAAACTAACAAATTTTGCATTCGGCTCATGTTTGCTCGATAGCGCAGGTTTCGCCCTTCACGCTCTTGTGACACAAGTTCACAATAAAGAAGTTCTTTAAGGTGAAAAGAGAGTGAGTTGGAAGGGACACCCAGCGCTGCCGCCATATCACTTGGATACATGCCATCCTGCCCTGCAACAACCAGCAAACGAAATACGTTCAACCGGTTAATTTGTGCTAAAGCGCAAAGCGCCTTGACAACCCACTGTGGGTCTGCTGGCGTTACAACTGTGTTCATGTTGAATCCTTGTTGCTCTCGAGTTGCAACATAGGCGTTACAGGTAATCGCAAAGTGGCAATCCAACAAATGGATAGCATTGCAGCAGATCCGATGAGTGAATAAATCAGACCACCCCACTGAAACAACAAGCCCGACATCAATGTTCCGAAGAAGCGCCCTAAGGCATTAGCAGCATAATAAAACCCAACATCCTCAGCAGCTTTTTCTGAACCTGCATAAGCCAATACCAAATAGCTGTGAACTGAGGAATTAACCGCAAATGCAAATCCAAACAATCCAAGACCACCCACAACCCAC
>CANKOT010000035.1 GCA_947484245.1 Comamonadaceae bacterium | reverse complement strand
TGCCGCCATTGAAATGGCCAAGCGCGCCGGCTACACCGCCGTCATCAGCCACCGCTCTGGCGAAACCGAAGATTCCACCATCGCAGACATTGCGGTGGGCTTGAACGCTGGCCAAATCAAAACTGGCTCAATGAGCCGCAGCGATCGCATGGCCAAGTACAACCAATTGCTGCGCATTGAAGAGGACTTGGGTGACGTAGCAGAGTACCCAGGTCGTTCAGCGTTTTACAATTTGCGCTAATATTTCCAGATAGCCCTATTCGATGCTCATGGACAACCGCCTATTGCCTGCCATCTTGATCACCCTGCTGCTGGTCTTGCAGGGTCAGATTTGGTTGGGCAAAGGCAGCGTTCCCACGGTCATTGAGTTGGAGAATAAAATTCAAGTGCAAAACGAGTTGAATGCCAAAGCCAAGCGCATCAATGGCCAACTCGGCTCTGAAGTGAACGACCTCAAAGAAGGTTTGAACACGGTGGAAGAGCGTGCTCGGCACGAACTGGGCATGGTCAAAGCCAACGAAATTTTCGTGCAGATCGAAAAATGACAGATCCGGTCGAGTGGGCCGGCTTCGTGTTGTCTTTGGCAATGGTCTATTGCAACATTCGCCAAATTCATTGGGGATGGTTATTGGCCATTGTTAGTTCTGTTCTTTATGGTTTTGTTTTTTGGAAAACAGCGCTTTATGGACAGGCAGCATTGCAGGTGATGTTCATTGCCATGGCAGCTTGGGGCTGGCGGCAGTGGCTTCAAGGTCGATCTCAGACCCAGGTACCAACAGACATGCAAGCAAGTGATCTACCGGCCGTCAGCTCGCTTCAAAGGCATGAGTGGCTTCGTGTTTGCATGGCAACCCTTCTGGCATGGGTTGTGTGCACTGTGGTTCTCCACCAACTCTCCGACAGCAAGGTGCTGGTTTTGGACGCCTTGATCACGGCCTTGGCCTTGCTGGGACAGTATTTGTTGGGCCGCAAAAAAATTGAAACTTGGTGGATCTGGTTGGCGGTCAACATCTTGACCATCGCTTTGATGGCCACCCAAGACCTCTGGCTAACTGCTTTCCTTTACTTTGTCTTTGCAGTGCTCAGTGTGGTGGGGTTGAAAACATGGCGGAGACAAAGTGCGCACTGAGCCTGTTCGCATTGCCTTGCTTGGCGCAGAAAGCACTGGCAAAACCAGCCTGAGTCTGGCCATGTCTCAAGCTTTGGGAGCTCATGGACAAAAAGTTTTTACAGTGACCGAGAAACTTCGTGAATGGTGCAATCACCATGGACGAACGCCCGAGGTGCATGAGCAAGCGCACATTGCAGCGTCTCAGTGCGAAGCAATTTTTTCAATCCCCGAAGGCTGGGTCATTGCCGACACGACACCTTTGATGACTGCGGTTTACAGTGACTATATTTTTCAAGACAAATCACTTTATGACTTTGCACTTGAGTACCAAAGCAAATTTGACGCAACCCTGCTAATGGGACTGGATGTCGCTTGGGTTGCCGATGGCTTGCAAAGAGACGGCGTCCATGTGCGGGAACCGGTCGACAGCTTACTCCGGCAAGCACTGTCGCAGGCCAATATTGCCTTCAAGGTGGTGTACGGCCAAGGTCAGGCCAGAGTGAATGCGGCCCTGATGGCATTGCAAGACAGCCTGCCGCCTGATCTCAAAAGCCTTCTGGCTTCGCTGTCACTTTCACAGACACAACTGCAGCGGGAAAACAATCAATTTGGCCTGAATCAAGGGCGTACAGCATGGCGCTGCGACTTGTGCAGCGATGCAGATTGTGAACACAAACTGTTCAGTGATTTGCTCAAACCTTGAACCTCAATGGACAGCGGGTCCTGTGGGCGGTGAGCTCTCAACTTGCGTGAACAAACTGGCTGCATCAACGGGGTCAAAATGGTACTGCTGACCACAAAACTCGCAGCCTACCTCGATCGATTCACGCTCAGCCAAAATGCTTTCCACCTCAGCGGTACCCAAGCTTTTGATCATACGGCCCACGCGCTCTCTGGAGCAACTGCATTGAAAACGCGGCCCAGCTTCACCCACTAAGGGCTCAAAACGCAGCAAAGGCTCTTCCCAAAAAAGGCGGTGCAAAATACTTTCGACATCCAAGCCCAACAACTCTTCTGGCTTCAAGCTTTTAGACAAAATGGAGATGCGGTTGTAGTCTTCATCTTTGCCCAGAGCAGATTCACGTTCAACCGCGTCGTAGCGACCCGCCAAATTACCCTCCCCCTCCAAAGGCAGCCGCTGAATCAGTAGTCCGGCTGCCACCTTTGAATTGGCGGCCAGCACCAAGGTGGTATCCAGTTGCTCCGACTGCAGCATGTAATGCTCGAGGACCTCGCTTAATTTTTCAATTTTTTCCTTGCGATCGTCAAACAGTGGCACCACGCCCTGATAGGGCTGCTGGCCAGGCAATCGCTCTAAGGGGTCTAAGGTGATGGCACAGCGCCCCTCATTGTGTTGGTTCACCATTTGGCTGAGCAAGGCATCAGGCGCGACATCACCTTGCACGGTGGCGGTAGCGCGAAATCCAAAATCTGGTTGCACTTCAACGACCGACAATTTAACGGGTCCATCGCCAAACACTTGAAGCACCAGTGCGCCATTGAACTTGATGTTGGCTTGCATCAAAATGGCTGCGGCAGACATTTGGCCCAACAATTCGGACACGGGCTCAGGGTAGGGGCCTGTCTCCGTATTGGCTGCACGCCTTTGTAAAGATTCTTGCCAAGCGTCAGTTAAACGCACAATGACGCCCCTGACAGGCAGGCCTTCAAATAAAAACTTATGAAGTTCAGACAATTTTTTTCAGTCCTGAGTGAAAACGTTGCGCGTTGAGAACATAATTTTTAGCAGACATTCTCAGACCCTGGATTTGTTCAGGTGTGAGCTCACGCACGACTTTGGCGGGCGAGCCCATGATCATTGAGCCATCCGGAAATTCTTTGCCTTCTGTGACCAAAGAGCCTGCACCCACCAAACAATTATTTCCAATTTTGGCGCCATTCAATACCACCGCCCCAATGCCAATGAGCGACTCATCACCAATGGTGCAACCATGCAGCATCACTTGGTGACCCACAGTGACATGCTTTCCGATGGTCAAAGGCTTTCCATGGTCTGCATGAAGCACACTGCAATCTTGAATGTTGCTGCCTTCGCCAATGTGAATGGTTTCGGTATCGCCTCGAATCACGGTTCCAAACCAAACGCTGGCATTGCCAGCCAACACCACATCGCCTATGACTTGGGCACTGTCAGCCACCCAAGCGCTTTCAGCCACGACGGGTCGCTTGTCATCCAAAGAATAAATGGCCATTTCGCTTGCTCCTCAAAGGCTTCAAAAAAGCACCATTGTAGGCAAGCCTAAAATAAGGCATGGCCGCAACTTCATCACCCCCTTTGAGCCAGCACCTGCGCGGGGCTGTCCTTGGCCCCTTGCTAGCCCAAAATGCGGTTCAAAAAGCCGAATTGACGTTGGCGCTCTCCTTGGACCTGCCCATCGATCCCCTGATCCTGGTCAGCGATCCTGGCGGCATACCAGGGCGTCCCGCCAAACCAGAGTTGGTCGCTCATACATCCCTCAAGTCAAAACCATTGACGTCCCCAGAAGGCCGCGCATTGCTGCTGCATGCCATTGCGCACATTGAACTCAACGCCATCGACTTGGCATTGGATGTGGTTTGGCGATTTGAAGGCATGCCCGAAGATTTTTACTCAGACTGGGTTCGCATTGCCAAAGAAGAAGCCAAGCATTTTTTGCTCATCCAACAGCATTTGCTGGGTATGGGCTTTGACTATGGTCACTTCCCTGCGCACAACTCACTCTGGGAAATGGCAGAGCGCACGCGTGGAGACATTGTGGCCCGCATTGGTTTGGTCCCTCGAACCATGGAAGCCAGGGGACTGGACGCCTCACCTGGCGTCAAAAACAAGCTCATCAGTGCAGGCGATCATGCGGCCGGCCGAATCATGGACATCATTCTGAAAGAAGAAATTGGGCATGTGGCGGCGGGCAACCGCTGGTACCGCTATGTGTGCGAGAAAAAAGGACTTGACCCTGTAGGCACCTACCGTCAGCTGATTCAGCAATACGATGCGCCCAAACTCAAGTCGCCTTACAACCTCGAGGCCAGAAGATTGGCTGGATTTGACGAAGAAGAATTGAACTATTTGGCGGTCAACGGCTTGTGAAACGAACCTGATTTAACAATCATGCAAATCAATGCTTCATTCAAAGGGTTTCCAGGTCATCATGGGCCAGTCGACTTGGCTCACATTGGAGATCAGAACTGGCATATTTTGAAAGGCCACCTGCCCTTTCCTTTGGCCGTCATCAAAGCGTCTGCCATTGCCCACAATTTAAAGTGGATGCAAGATTTTTGCAGCAGCCGCAAGCTCGATATCGCGCCGCATGGCAAAACAACCATGTCGCCAGAGTTGTACAAAATGCAAATCGATGCCGGCGCTTGGGGCATCAGTTTTGCCACGGTTTTTCAAGCTGGTTTGGGCATTCGCAATCATGTCAAACGAATCATCATTGCCAATCAGGTTTTTCAGGCATCCGATTTGGACGCCTTGTCGCATCTGCTTGAGACTCATTCTGATGTCAGCGTTTTCTTTTTGGTCGACTCCCTGGCACAACTCAAACAGATTGAAGCTTGGCGAGCAAGTAGCTCTTCTCATCAAGCTTTCACTGTACTCATCGAGCTTGGCATCAATGGCAAACGCACCGGCTGCAGAGACCATGCAACTGCCATGCAGTTGGCGCGCGAAATCAAAGCCACGCAAGGCCTCTTGTTGGCAGGCATTGAATGCTATGAAGGTGCATTGGCCACCTGTCACCATGAACACGACCAAGCGGCCGTCGCCGCCTTGATGCAGCGCGTTCAAAACTTGGCTTTGGCATGCGAAAAAGAAGACTTGTTCCAATGCTCTGAAGTGCTCATCACAGCAGGCGGATCTGCCATCTTTGATCTGGTTGCGGCGCACCTTCAACCACAACTGAGCAGGCCAGCGCGAGGCATCTTGCGCTCTGGTTGCTACCTCACGCATGATCACGTTGAATACCGAAAAATGTTGAGGTGTGTTGGCGAGCGACTCAAGCTGGCAGAAACACTCAAGCCAGCACTGGAAGTCATTAGCTCGGTTCAATCTTGCCCTGAACCTGGCCTGGCCTTGCTGTCCATGGGCAAACGCGATGTGTCATACGACATGGATTTACCAGTGCCCATTTGGCAAGCTGCCTTAGGCGATGCAGCAGTGAGTTCGGTGCCAGCGCATTGGGAAATCAAGGCCCTCAACGATCAGCATGCTTATTTGCATTTCAATCCGCAATCACCCGCCTCAGAGCACCCTGCTGTGGGGCTAATCATTGGCAGCGGAATTTCCCACCCTTGCACCACCTTTGACAAGTGGCGCTGGATGCCCATCATCAACGATGATTATGTTGTCACCAGTGGCATCTCTGTCCACTTTTAAATCAATCAACCCCTTGGATGGTGCTGCGCATGCAAGTTCTTCAAGCGCTCCCTGGCAACGTGGGTGTAGATGGTGGTCGTGGAAATGTCAGCATGGCCAAGCAAGACCTGAACCGATCGCAAGTCGGCACCATGGTTGAGCAAATGCGTAGCGAAAGCATGTCTCAAGGTATGGGGTGACAAAGGTGCAGTGATTCCTGAGGAGACCGCATATTTCTTGATCAGCTGCCAAAACATCACTCTCGACATGGCCGTGCCCGCCTTGGGTCCACTGGCTGTGACAAACAAATCATCGGTTTGTTTTGGGCCGAGCAAAGCGCCCCGAGAATTTTGCAAATAGGCTAGCAAACTGTCGCGTGCCATGTCTCCAAATGGAACCAGTCGCTCCTTACTGCCCTTGCCCATCACTCGCAAGACACCTTCGTTCAAAGAAACATGCAGTGTTTTGAGTTTGACCAATTCCGAAACGCGCAAACCACTGGCGTAGAGCAGCTCCAACATGGCCTTGTCTCGCAAGCCTAAGCTTGTGTTCACCTTCGGGGATGACAACAGTGCGTCCACCTGATCTTCTGACAAAGTTTTGGGCACACGCAAGGCTTGCTTGGCAGCCAGCATTCTGAGGGTGGGATCGATTTGGACAATTCGCTCGCGCAAAGCCCAGCGGTAATATCGCTTCAAAACCGTTAAACGGCGATTGGCCGAAGTCGCTTTGGAAAGGCTGTGTCTTGCGGCAAAGTAGGCTTGCAAGTGTGCTTCCTGAGCAGACTCTAAGGGGCCAAAGCCTGAAGCTTCGAGCCAATCAGCCAAAGCCTTTAGATCCCTTCGGTAGGCGGCCAGTGTATTGGCCGACAAACCATCCTCTAGCCAAACCGCATCAACAAAGCGGTCGATAGCGGCTTGGCTTGCAACAGACATCAATCGAGTCTGAGTTTTTGAGCATCCACCACATTTTTGTAGACATCAAATTCAGCTTTGATTTGGGCTGCAAATTGCTCAGGCGTGTTAGCAATGATCAAAGAACCTGTATCTTCAATGCGCTTGCGAACAGCAGGATCTTCCAAAGCTTTTTTCACACCGGCACTGACTTTGTCAATCACTTCTTTGGGCAAATTCTTAGGCCCCAAAATGCCGTAATAAGCCATGCGATTGACCGGCTCCAAACCCACTTCTTTGAATGTGGGCACATTGGGCAGTTGAGTCAAACGCTGGGGTGCTGCCACCACAATGGGAATCAGTTTGCCTGTTTGAATAAAAGGCAAAGCAGATGGCATGTTGTCAAAAATAATGGGCACTTGACCGGCAACCGTGTCGTTCAAGGCAGGGCCAGCACCGCGGTAAGGGATGTGGGTAATGAAAACACCTGCCAAGCTTTTCCAAAGTTCTGTCTGCAGGTGACCAATGCCACCCGTACCAGAAGACGCATAAGAGTATTTGCCGGGGTTTTTCTTCAACTCAGCCACAAAGTCTTTGTAATTCCGTGCTGGAAAGCTGGGATGCACGGCAATCACATTGGGCGTGGCTGCAATGTTGATGATGGGGGTGAAGTCTGTAATGGGGTTGTACGGATTCTTGGGGTTGATGGCGGGGTTGGCCGCCGTGGTAGACACCGTTGCCATACCCAAAGAATAACCGTCAGGGGTGGCACGAACCGTTTCTGATGCACCGACAACACCGCCACCACCCGCCTTGTTTTCCACCACAACAGATTGGCCCAGTGCCTTGCCCAGAGGTTCGGCAATGACGCGGGCAACGATGTCAGTGGTGCCACCAGGCGCAAAAGGCACTTGCAACTTGATGAGTTTGTTGGGGTAATTTTGTGCCCAAGCGGTGCCAGCAAAAGCACCCAAGGCAAGCACAACGGCTGAAGCCAGCAAACTTTGACGACGGTCCATGGAAACTCCTAAAGAAAACTACTCCGCATCATAAGCAATAACCGAGGTGTTTAGAGCCCAAACACCCAAATACAGACGTTATGCTACGGGGGTGAATTACGCTCAGCTTTTATTTCCCGACTTTTCCCTGATTTTGTGTGGTTACTTTCTGTGCCGCTTTACGGGGCTGAACCGAAGCGTTTGGCAACAAGCCGAGTCCTTGGCTTATTACTTCTTATTCCCAGTCTTACTTTTCTACTCTATTGCCAAGAGTCCCCTTGACATTCAAACCACCTCCAGTTTTTTATTGGCTGGCGTCAGCATGGGCTTGGCAGGCATTGCGCTGAGTTACAGCCTGCCCTATTGGCCTTGGATGGGTTCCAAAATCAATCGCAGAGACCACGCTGCCAGTGCGCAAATCGGTTTCAGATTCAACTCTTACATCGGTTTGGCCTTGGTTGAACGCTTGTGCGGCGCAGAAGGTTTGCTCCTCATTTCAGTGCTGATTGGGTTTTGTGTGCCGATGTTCAATGTGGGAGCGGTATGGCCCATGGCCAGGCATGGCGACTCAGGATTTGGTCGAGAGATCGTTCGCAACCCCTTGATACTGGCCACCACCAGTGGCTTGGCCTTCAATTTGTTAGGCTTTGGCATACCGGCCATCCTTGATCCAAGTCTTTCCAAAATTGGCGCAGCCTCATTGGCTTTGGGGCTGATGTCTGCCGGTGCCGGCATGGAAATCAAAGCCTTGAACCAGGGCAAACTTCTGGGCAGTTTGGTATTGACTCTGAAACACTTGCTTCTACCCTGCATGGCATGGAGCTTGGCGCAAATCTTCGAACTGAGCGAGTTGCAAACCACCGTTTTGCTCATTTTTTCAGCTTTGCCCACAGCGTCAACCTGTTATGTGTTGGCCGCCAGGATGGGCTACAACGCATCTTTGGTGGCTGGGCTGGTTACGCTGTCAACCCTGCTGGGCATGTTGAGCTTGCCCTTTGCATTGGGCGTGCTCCAAGGTTTGCATTTTTAAGCACGCTGCGCCAAAGACCACGCCACCTGCTCTTGCACCACGGGGTCTTGGTGATCTTGCCAACGAATAAGAGCCCTTTGCAAAGCCAATGCATCAGACTCCTCGATGGCGCGCCCTAGGGCCAATGCATTGCCAGCGGCCAAAGCCACATTGCGAAGCCATCGGGCATGCCCTATGCGGCGTATGGCACTGCCCTCTGTGTTGTTGAGAAAGGTCTGCTCATCCCATTCAAGCAGATTCAGCAATTGAGGCGCAGACAAAGTTTCACGCGAATTGAAATCAGGCAAAGTGCTTTTCTTGGCATATTTATTCCATGGACAGGCCCACTGGCAGTCATCACAGCCATAAATTCGATTGCCAATCAAGGGGCGCAGTTCATGCGGTATTTCACCCGCATGTTCAATCGTTAAATAAGAAATACAGCGGCGCGCATCCAATTGATAAGGCGCCACAATGGCGCGCGTTGGGCAAACATCAAGGCATGCCGAACATGTGCCGCAATGGGATGCCGTTGACTCCGTTTCAGGCAACTCAAAGTCAATGAAAATTTCACCTAAAAAGAAAAATGACCCTGCGTCTCGCTGCAGCACCAAGGTGTGTTTACCTCGCCAGCCCTGCCCGCTTCTGACTGCCAATTCAGCCTCCATGACAGGCGCAGAATCCGTAAAGACTCTGTGGCCAAAAGGGCCCACCCATTCAGCCATTTGAAATTGAAGTTTTTGCAGACGCTGGCGCAAAACCTTGTGGTAGTCCCGACCTCTGGCATACACAGATACCACCCCCTGCATGGGTTGCTTTAGGGCATTGGCTTCACTTTCAACCGAAAGATCGGGCACATTGTTGGGCAAGTAATCCATTCGGACGGTGATCACACTGACGGTGCCAGGAACCAATTCTGCAGGCCTGGCGCGCTTCAAGCCATGACTTGCCATATAGTTCAGGCTGCCGTGAAATCCAGCTGCAAGCCATGCTTTGAGTCCGGGCTCTGCTTCAGATAAATTCACACCTGTCACGCCAATTTGAGAAAATCCCAATGCCAGCGCAGCATTTTGCATTTTGGACCACAAGGCAGCGGAATCCAACTTGCTCGAATTGATTGAAAGAGAATGATGAATGGTGTTCACCCAGAGATTGTAGGAACTCCTGAGCCAAATGGCTCAGGCAGTTGGCTATGGACTCAGGAAAACCAAACTCAGGCGTTTGCCCAATGTTTGGCTCAACAAACCGAATTGCTCAATGCCTACCTCGAACTCGAGGGTCAATTGGGCGCCGGCAAAACGACTTTTGTCAGATATTTGCTACAAGCCTTGGGCGTCAAGGGTCACATCAAAAGCCCAACCTATGCCGTGGTCGAACCCCACGAGGCTTTAGATGAAAAAGGCGGCTTGCCCTTTGACATTTGGCATTTTGATTTCTATCGCTTTAATGACCCTGAGGAATTTGAAGAAGCCGGTTTTCGCGATATCTTTGCCAGCCAAGGCATGAAAATTTCGGAGTGGGCTCAGCAAGCTGAAGGCATGTTGCCGCAGCCTGATTTGAAGCTGACGATCACGGTGGACCCACACGATGGTCGGCAAGTTCAAGCCAGTGCTTTCACACTTCGAGGTTTGAGCATCTTGCAAGGCGTGCAAAATGCCATCCCTTCCAACGCCCAATTCGCTACAGGCCATGCCCATTCAACGCCGTGATTGGCTCAAATTCTCTGGCCTAGCCTTGATGTTGGGCTGGACCGATATTTGCAAAGGCGCCAGCCTGTTGGCCGTTCGCGTGTGGCCCGCCAAAGACTATTCGCGCGTCACCTTGGAATCCGATGTGGCGCTGAAAACAAAGTACACATTCGTGCCATCGCCACCGCGCTTGGCCATCGACATTGAAGGCTTGGAACTCAACCCCGCCATCAAAGAATGGGTTGGGAAAATCAAACCAGACGATCCCAACATCACTGGCGTTCGTGTGGCTCAAAACAGTCCGGGTGTGGTGCGCATGGTGTTTGACTTGAAACAGCCTGTGCAGCCCCAAGTCTTCGCACTCACCCCAGTGGGCAGCTATGAACACCGCTTGGTATTGGATTTGTACCCAAGCACACCCGTCGACCCTTTAGAGAGCTGGATTGCTGAACGAACTCAAAGCAACGATCCGATTGCCGACTGGCTCAACAAGAACGCTAACGCTAACGCAAATACAAATACAAATACAAATGCGAACGCCAACGCCACGTCCCCCAGTTCTGCCAGTTCTGCCAGTTCTCCAAGCAATTCAACAATCCCAGGCAATGTCCAAAGCACTCCAGGCAATCTACCCGCCCCGCCTGTCACCGATCGTTTGATTGTGGTGGCCATCGATCCCGGACACGGCGGTGAAGACCCAGGTGCTATTGGCCCCAATGGCACCAAAGAGAAGGATGTGGTGCTGCAAATCGCGCTCAAATTGCGCGATCGCATCAACGCCACACAAGTCAAGGGCAGTCCCATGCGGGCTTTTCTAACGCGCGATGCAGACTTCTTTGTACCGCTGCATGTTCGCGTTCAAAAGGCCAGAAAAGTCCAAGCCGATTTGTTTGTCAGTGTTCACGCCGATGCTTTTTTCACACCCAACGCACAAGGCGCCAGCGTGTTTGCGCTCAGTCAAGGCGCTGCGTCTAGTAGCGCGGCTCGATGGATGGCATCGCAAGAAAACAAGGCCGATTTGATTGGTGGCATGAACCTGGGCGTGAAAGACTCACAAGTTCAGCAAGCGCTGCTTGATATGAGCACCTCCGCACAGATCAAAGACAGTATGAATTTGGGCGGCGCCATTTTGCGTGAAATTGGCAGCATCGCAAGACTGCACAAACCCAAAGTCGAGCAAGCAGGCTTTGCAGTTTTAAAAGCACCCGATATTCCAAGCGTGCTGGTAGAGACGGCCTTCATTAGCAATCCTAGCGAAGAAGCCAAGCTGGCCGATCCGCAATACCAAAATGACATTGCCGATGCGTTGGTCAAAGGCCTGCAAAGGTACTTTGAACGCAATCCGCCTTTGGCTCGAAAGAGATCAACTTAGTTTGACTTTCGATTGGCACGCCAAGCGCCCCAAAGCGTCAACAAACCGGGTATGAAAATCATCGCCCAAATAATTTTGCTCAAGTGGGTTTGCACGAAAGCTGTTTCGCCAAACAAGTAGCCTGCGGTGGTCAGACCACAAACCCAAATGAAGGCCCCAAGTACATTGAAAGCGATAAAGCGGGAAGGCGTCATGGCCGCAACACCTGCCACAAATGGCACAAAGGTCCGCACAAAAGGCATGAAACGCGCCAAAACGATGGTGATGCCACCATAGGTTTCGTAAAAATTGTGCGCCTTGTCAAATGCGGCGCGGTTAAAGAAACGCGAGTTTTCCCACTGAAAAACCTTGGGCCCAAAGTAATGGCCGATTCGGTAATTGACTTGGTCACCCGCTATGGCTGCAATCAGCAACAAAGCCATGGCCAAAGGCAAGCTGAGAAGACCCGTGCCGCACAGCGTACCCACCACAAACAACAAAGAATCGCCTGGTAAGAATGGCATCACAACCAAGCCAGTTTCAACAAACACGATGAGAAACAACAAGGCATAAACCCATGGACCGTAATTGGCCACAAACATCGCCAAATAGCGGTCAACGTGGAGAATAAAATCGATCAATTGCATGAAATAGTCCATTCCCTGATTATCCCTTTCTTCAAACACCTGCCCTTTCATCGGGAAATAAGGGGTACCTGCACCTACAATTTGAGGATGTCCAAAGCCCAAACCCCACCCCTCATTCGAGAACTGCCTGATGTGCTGATCAGTCAAATTGCCGCGGGTGAAGTGGTCGAGCGGCCAGCGTCTGTGGTGCGTGAGCTGGTTGACAATGCGCTTGATGCTGGCGCAAGGCACATCACGCTTCGACTGCTCGGAGGTGGCATTCGGCTGATATCGGTCGAAGACGACGGCTGCGGCATTCCAGGCGAGCAACTGCCCATCGCCCTCAAAAGGCATGCCACCAGCAAAATTGTGAGCTTGGAAGATTTGGAGTCAGTGGCCACCATGGGCTTTCGAGGCGAGGCACTGGCAGCCATGAATTCAGTGTCTGAAATGAGTTTACTGTCGCGCATTGAGGGTGCACCAAGCGCCTTTCTTTTAGAGGGTCAAACGGGTGAAATCCGGCCCGCAGCACGGGCCGTCGGAACCACCGTCGAAGTCAAGGAACTCTTCTTTTCAACACCTGCTCGACGTCATTTTCTAAAGTCTGAAAATACAGAACTGGCCCATTGCATTGAAGCCGTCAGACGGCACGCTTTGGCCAGGCCTGAGGTCAGTTTCACCATTTGGCATGAAGGCAAAATTGTGCAGCAATGGCGAAGCCATCCGGGCGAAGCGGGTTGGAATCAACGATTGGCCGATGTATTGGGCGAAGATTTTGTGGCCTCCTCGGTCAACATCGATTTCAGATCTGGGCCCATACATGTTCGCGGTCGAGCCGGCACACCCGATGCAGCGCGCGCACGCGCTGACCAACAATTTGCCTATGTCAATGGGCGCTTTGTGCGCGACAAAGTCATCACCCACGGTGCACGCAGTGCCTATGAAGATGTGCTTCATGGCCAACGCCAACCCGTGTATGTGTTGTATTTGCAAATGGATCCTGCCCGTGTAGATGTCAATGTTCATCCCACCAAAATTGAAGTTCGATTTCGCGACAGCCGTGAAGTCCATCAGGCCATGCGGCACGCCATTGAAAGTGCTTTGGCTGTGCCGCGAGCGCAGCAGCTTTCAGGTACGCAAGCATCAACCAGTGAGGCTGCAGATTCAAACTCCGCCAGCCAACTGCACCCCACGCCCGGCCCCCAGTTACTTCAAGTCCAACGCAGTTGGTCACAACGCGGCATGCCCTTTGAAACCCAGCGGCGCGCTGAAGATCCCGCCCAAGCATTGGCTGATTTAAAAGCCTTGTGGAGCGATGCGCCTAAGGTGGCAGAACAAACTGCCAGTTTTGCAAGCCTGCCGAAGATGGCCGGCATAGCATCCACCCCTTCACATACAGAAGCGCATGAATGGCCACTCGGCAGAGCCATCGCCCAATTGCAAGGCGTCTACATCTTGGCAGAAAACAAGCAAGGCTTGGTGGTGGTTGACATGCATGCTGCGCATGAACGAATTGTGTATGAGCGCCTCAAACAACAACTCGACAGCACCCAACTTAACAGCCAACCCTTGTTGATTCCCAGCGCTTTCGCAGCCACACCCCAAGAAATTGCCACGGCTGAGAGTTGCGCAGATGTACTCGCCCAATTGGGTTTGGAAATATCTTCTTTATCTGCCAAAACTTTGGCCGTTCGTGCAGTTCCCACCTCATTGGCGCAAGGCGATGCCGTAGAACTCGCCCGAAGTGTGTTGGCCGAATTGGCACAGCACGACGCCGCCACTGTGGTTCAACGCGCCCAGAATGAAATCTTGGCAACCATGGCCTGCCATGGCGCCGTTCGCGCCAATCGCAAACTCACATTGGATGAAATGAACGCCTTGCTGAGACAAATGGAAGAAACCGAGCGCTCAGATCAGTGCAACCATGGTCGCCCCACTTGGCGTCAGGTCAGTATGCGTGAACTTGACGCCTTGTTCTTGCGAGGTCGTTGATGTCCAACACAGCGCCATTGGTGCCTCGCAGTCAGGCCATGACGGTTTTGTTGCTGGCCCTTCTCTTGGGATTGCAACCCATCACCACCGACTTGTATTTGCCAGCCTTGCCCGCTATGGCCCAAGGATTCAACGCCAGCATGGTGCAAGCCCAACTCACGCTCACTTCACTGCTCTTGGCATTTGGTACCTCACAGTTGGTCTGGGGGCCTTTGTCTGACAAGTGGGGGCGCAGGCCCGTTCTGTTGGGGGGCATTGCCGTCTATTTGGCCTCTGCCATTGGCTGCGTGCTGGCCCCTAGCATTGAGGCCCTCATTGCAGCTCGCACGCTTCAAGGGGTGGCCATGGGCGCCTGTGTCATGGCCGCTCGCGCTATCGTTCGCGACTTGTACGAGCCCTTGCAAGGCGCCAAAGTCATGTCTCAGGCTCTCACAGGATTGGGGGTCATTGCTTGCACCTGCGTTCCCGTCGGTGGTTTCCTGACAGATTTGCTGGGATGGCGTTGGGCCCTCAGCAGCTTGCTTTTGTTTGCAGGCATCACAGGCGCACTGATTTACATTTATTTTGACGAGAGCTTGAAGCAACGCAACCCCCAAGCACTGCAAATCAACAACTTCTGGGCGTCTGTCAAACACATTGTTCGCAATCCCACATTTCAAGCCTACAACGCCCTGTCGATTGCCTCCTATGCGGGCCTTTTTACCTTTTTAGCCACCTCGCCTTTTGTCTTTACGCAAAGCATGGGCTTAAGCAAAACAGTCTATGGCCTTTTGATGTTTTCCATGTCTCTGTCTTACATCATTGGCACCTTCATCTGTCGCTGGTTGTTACTGAGAATCAGCGTTCAGACCTGCGTTTTCATGGCCAGTTTTGTAAGTTTATTCTCAGGCGCCCTCGTGATGCTGGTGGCTTATGTTGGCCCAGGGCAAGCTTGGTTCGGCGCTTGGGCTGTGATGTTGCCTGTCAATTTCTATTTGCTGGCCCATGGCGTGCATCAACCTTGTGGTCAAAGCGGCTCCATTGGACCATTTCCTGAAATGGCTGGAACTGCTTCTGCCTTGAATGGCTTCTCAATGATGCTGGTTGCTTTTGGCATAGGCACTTGGATTGGCACGCACATGAGCGATCCCATGTGGACCATGGCCCAAGGCATCCTGGTTGCATCCATTTGCTTGTGCCTGATTGCCTGTTTGGCGGTGAGCAAACTTCCCTTGCCACAGACTGCCACCGTCCCTGCCCAAAAATGAAGCTTCGTGCACTCGCCATTGCCGGCCCCACCGCCAGCGGAAAAACTGGCCTGGCTCTGAACATTGCAGCCCACCTCAAAGCTCGGGGTGGCGCTGAAATCATCAGCGTCGACTCCGCTTTGGTCTACAAAGGCATGGACATTGGCACGGCCAAGCCCAGTCAGGAAGAGTTGGCCCTTGTACCGCACCATCTCATCGACATTCGCGATCCCCTCAACGCTTACAGTGCAGCAGAATTTGCGCGCGATGCCTTGGCCTGTGTAGAAGACATTTCAAGTCGTGGCAAGCTGCCTTTGTTGGTGGGCGGCACCATGCTTTATTTCAAAGCTTTGCTCGAAGGCCTCAACGACATGCCCGCCGCCGATTCAGGTATCAGAGCCCAAATTCAAGAAGAAGCAGAAAAACTGGGCTGGCCTGCGCTCCATGCGCAACTGAGTCTTGTCGACCCCATCACGGCAGCACGCCTAGCACCTGCAGACAGCCAGCGCATCTCACGGGCACTCGAGGTATTCAGAATTTCAGGCCAAACGCTTTCGAGCTTTCAACGCAATGCCGTCAACGCTGAAATGACCCACCACACTTTAGAAGACGCTTCCAATCCAGCCAAGCTGAATTTCCAAAATGTTCCCATGCTCAGCTTAGAGCCATTCGATCGTGCTTGGCTACACAGGCGCATTGAACAGCGTTTTGACGAAATGCTGGCTGCTGGCTTTTTAGATGAAGTCAAATCACTGCGGGCACGTGGCGATTTGCAGATCGATCTACCCTCCATACGCTGCGTGGGCTATCGCCAAGCTTGGGAAGCGCTTGAGGGCCTGATGCCCATGACCGATTTGCGTGACCGCGGCGTATTTGCCACTCGGCAATTGGCCAAACGACAGCTGACCTGGTTAAGAAGCATGCAAAGGCGTCACATCTTGCAAGCCGACGGCGCCGAGGTTTTGCCGCAAGCTCTAGAGTGGGTGGATGCGCAGTTGCCTTAGCATGCCTTAAAGACTCGAAAACAACCTGCCCTCAAGTGGTGCTCAATCCCAATTCGCTTTGCCGCGAAGTGCCTTGGTCTGTCCTCTCTTGACCTTGCTTTCGACGCGCTTGACTTGTGAGCTGCGAGTCGGCCGAGTCGCTTTGCGTTTTTTGGGTACGACCGCCGCCAGTTCAAGCAAATCGTGCAAGCGCAGCAAAGCGGCCATTCGGTTCATGTCTTGGCTGCGATGCTCTTGCGATTTGATCACCACCACACCTGCTTGGGTGATGCGGTGATCGTGCATTTTCAAAAGCCGCTCTTTCAAATCAAGGGGCAAACCTGAGGCTCGAATGTCAAAGCGCAATTGAATGGCGCTGGCCACCTTGTTCACATTTTGGCCGCCGGGGCCCTGTGACCTGATGGCCGTGAGTTCCACCTCTTCGGCAGGAATGTGAAATATTGTCATGACAAACCCTGAATATGCAGCTTCTGATGGCGTTGAGCCTTTGGCATTGATTGTGCCTCGCGTAAACTGGGCGCTTAACTACCTCAAGGTGATGCTATGGCCAAAGGTCAACAAAAATCAAACAAAGAGTCCAAAAAACCAAAAAAGGACACTTCACCCCCAAAAACCATTGCAGTGGACACTGAGCGTCCTGTGCAAAAAACCACCGCCATTATTCCCCGCGGTAAAAAACCCATTTGACAGAGAACAACTTTTCAATGATGAGTGATGACGCGCAAAGTCTTTGGCCACAAGCTGGCTACGCACAACTTAAGAAAGACGCACGGGGTCACCTCACCGTCACCGATGATTTTCTAAGAGTTTTGCTGCTGCGTCCCGAGTTGGCGCCCATTGAAAGCTCATGCCAGCATGAAATTCAAATGCACGAGCGCTTGTTAGAAAATCCTCGGCTTGACGTGCAAGCGGCTGACTTAGCCCTGGTGCAAGACAGCGATGCGGCGGACAACATGGCGGTCTGGCTGCGCTTTCGAAATCGAATTCTTGCGCACGCCACCCTCGAGGCCAGTTATTGGGCATTGTTTGAAGGTCAAGGCGTCGATGTACCGCCCATCTTGGTGAATCAAATCACCCAAGTGTTGGTGCAACACGTGTTGGGCGACGACTGCAGGTCGCTTGAAGCACGCGCCGCAGAGCTGCTGTTCAGAAGCCAAAAAATTTCCGTTTTAGACGACGGCTCCGTCATGGCCGCCGATCACGAAACGGTGGAGCGCCATGCGCTAGAAAGCGGCTTTGGCAGCTTGGGAGAATTGCTCAAACAAGGTGGCATCCCCCTTCGAAGCGTTGATCTCGACGTAATTCAAGACACCAACGAAGACGCCTACTGGGAGCGCAGCGAGCGTTTTGACATGGTGGCCTGCCTCAACCTAGGACAGCCTCTCATTGATGCATTTTGCCGAGTCCTCGAACGTTGGATATTGCACTTCACCAGTGCCAGTGTGCGCATTGCTACAGCACGAGAAATAGAAGATTCAAATTGGGTTTGGCATGTGGGCCTAGATGCTCAAGCCAGTAGCATGCTCAACGATTTGTACAACGGCCAAAGCATTGATGAAGACAAACAACGTCGGATGCTGTGCTTGTTTGTTCTTAATTTTGACAATGACAGCGACATGCTGCAAGACGTGAGTGGCAAACCGGTGTACTTGGCCATGGCCATGGACCCGCAAAACCTTCTCAAAATCAAACCCCAAAACTTGCTCTTGAATTTGCCCCTTGCCCGAAGGTCTTGATCGCGAATGCATCGCAGATCGTCTTGGGTTTTTTCGGTTTGGTCTTGGTCTTGGCGAGCATCAGTCCTGGCGCCAAGCTGGCAACACCCCATTGCTCAAAATGGCCAATGTAGGGCGCATACCCAGCGCTGAATTCCAGACTTCAATGCAAGTCCTCATCTGTGGATGTCAAATCAAGCTCAGATCTTTGGGTTCACCCTAATGTCATTTGGTGCAAATAGGCGTAACTTGCGTTGGTTAGCAAAATTTTTGTTCCAACCTTGTTTGAGGAGTGAGTTATGTTTGCATTGCCCCGTCGTCGTTTGTTGGCTACTGCCCTGCTGGGCACCTTGGGTGTTTTCAGCGCCCTGTCAGCTGCTGCACAAAACTATCCCGTACGCCCTATCACCCTCATTGTGCCTTGGGGCGCTGGTGGCGGTACCGATGCAACGGCTCGAATCATTGGTAGCCTGCTGGAAAAAGACTTAGGTCAGCCCGTCAATGTGGTTAACCGCACGGGCGGTAGCGGTGTGGTGGGTCATGCAGCCATCGCTTCGGCTCAGCCCGACGGCTACACCATTGGCTTGGCCACTGTCGAAATTGGCATGATGCATTGGCAAGGTTTAACCGACCTCACCAGCGCTTCTTACACGCCCATTGGATTGGTCAATGCCGACCCCGCTGGGGTTCAAGTGCGTGCCGATTCGCCTTACAAAACTGTGAACGAATTGTTGGCGGCCATCAAAGCCAATCCTGGCAAATTCAAAGCTTCTGGCACAGGACAAGGCGGCATTTGGCACTTGGCCATTGCAGGCCTTTTGCGCGATCAAAAAATTGATCCTGCAGCATTGCCTTGGGTCCCCAGCAATGGCGCTGCACCTGGCTTGCAAGACATGATGGCAGGTGGCATTGAAGTCGCTCCTGTTTCCTTGCCCGAAGCGCGTTCATTGATTGACGCTGGCAGAGTTAAAAGCTTGGCCATCATGAATGACAAGCCCTCGGCCTTGTACCCCAATGTACCCACTTTGAAGGCAGCCATTGGCAGCGATTGGACCATGGCCGCATGGCGCGGCATTGTGGCTCCCAAAGGTTTACCAGCCCCCGTGCGCGACAAATTGGGTGAAGCCGTGCGCAAAGTAGCTACCAGCAAAGAGTACAACGATTTCATGGCCAGCCGGGGCTTTGGTGTGATTTATGCAGGTCCCGATGACTTCGCCAAGTTCATGATGAAGTCGAATACCGAATTGGGCGCAACCATGAAAGCAGTCGGTCTGGTCAAGTAAGACCATGAAAATTCACGACACCTTATTTGGGCTGTTCTTTTTGGCATTGGGCACTTTGGTGCTTTATGCCGTAAAAGGGTTTCCAAATATTCCGGGCCAACCTGTTGGCCCGGCACTTTTTCCAAGCTTGATTGCCACAGGCCTTTGCATATCTGGCGTCATGCTGGTTATCAAAGGCCTTCGCAATCAAGTGAAAACGGCTTGGTTTGAATGGGAGGACTGGGTTCACTCTCCTCGACATGTCCTCGCCTTGTGCGTGCTTTTGGGCTCAATCGTTTTCTACATTGCATTTGCAAATTCACTCGGATTTTTTGCGACAAGCTTCATCATTCTGGTCGCTTTGTTCAAGGCCCTTCGAGTTGCCTGGCGTCGCACCTTGATTGTTTCTTTGGTTGCAAGCTTTCTTGTGCATTTTGCTTTCTACAAACTCCTGCGAGTCCCCCTGCCTTGGGGTGTCCTCACGCCTTGGGCCTGGTGAAATTGCTCACATCGCTTATTCAGTCAGTCGCATGAATTAGGAGCCCCCTATGTGGACAGCCATCGGTCAAGCATTCTCCATGGTCTTCGAGCCCTACACCCTCATGGTGATGGTGGCTGCAGCGTTTTATGGCCTGTTCGTGGGCGCCGTGCCAGGCCTCACCGCCACCATGGCCACGGCCTTGCTGGTTCCCGTGACGTTTTTCATGCCGCCTATTCCCGCCATTGCGGCCATGGTAACGGCCACAGCCATGGCCATTTTTTCGGGTGATATTCCAGGTTGCTTGTTGAGAATTCCTGGCACACCGGCTTCGGCCGCTTATACAGACGAAGCCTTTGCCATGACCAAAAAAGGGCAAGCCGAAATGGCCTTGGGTGCTGGGTTGGTCT
>CANKOT010000034.1 GCA_947484245.1 Comamonadaceae bacterium | reverse complement strand
ATGTGGGTCTCCTACCGGCGGATTCAAATTGTTTTTAAAAAGGTGTCTGCAAGTGCCACTGGACCGGCATCCTGAACCGGGGTTCAGGTGGGCAAGGTCAGACTGGCGTTGGGTTCATCTGACGCGAGATGATCACGCTCACCATACAATGTTCCAAGCCCGGGCTCTAAGAGCATTGGTTCAAGGAAATATAAAGCCCAGCATGCACTGCAGACAGGGCGATTGTAGGCTCAGATCAACTGGCCGTCTTTGTGAAGGGCCTGATCAAGTTTTTTGAGCAACTGGCCAAGGCGCTCGTTGTCTGATTCACTTAAAGAGTCAGCTTGAGAGGTGGCTGGGCCAGGGGTGGATTCTGGGCTGGCGGTTGATTCAGTGTGTTCAAAAGCCAGGTTCAGGGCGGCCAGCACTGCAATGCGGTCGCGGGCTTTGATTTTGCCGGCATCGCGCACCTTGCACATGGCTTGGTCAACCTTATCGACAGCAGCCAAAAGCCGGGCATCGCCCCCTTCAGGGCATCCCAACAGGTAGCTTTGGCCCATGATTTGCACTTCGAGTTGTTTGTTGCTCATGAGTCGGCGTCAGAGGGGGAGTTTTGGGGCAAACGCTCAATCAGGGCGTCGACACGGGAGCGTGCAGCCGCCAATTTGGACTTGAGCAGGTCGCGCTCGTGAGACAGGGCCAGCACTTGCTGTTGCAGCAGTGCATTGGTCTTTTGCAGTTCTTCGTGCCTGAGCAAAAGGTGCTCGACGCGGTCTGCAATCTGGTCGACGGTGGTGGGATTCGTCATGTCACATGAATTGTAATGTCACACATTGTAGGCTTGATGCAAGTTAATATCTTACAATGTCGCTTGTTGGTGCTCGAGGCTTGGTTCACAAGCCTCAGTTCAACGGGAAGCAGGAGAGCTAGCCCTCACGGGGCAAACTTGACCTGCGCTGCCCCCGCAACGGTCAGCAGACGGGCTTTTTTTGCCCCGCTTTCATCAATTGCCACTGAGCGCCCTGAAACAGGTGCTTGGGAAGGCGGTGAAGGTTGCTCTGCTTAGCCCGGATACCGGCCAACAAGGTGGCCCCTCGAAAGAAGGGCCGAACGTTCGTGCACTGTCGGGGAAGGCGGTGAGAACACTTTTGTTGAAGTCATCATGAAATTTTCTTGCAAAGTCATGCTTGCCAGCTTGGCGTTTCAGCCCTTGGCATTTTCTCAAACCATGTTGCCCGACACCGTCATCACCGCCAGCCGGGTGCTGCAACGGGCCCAAGATGCGTTGCCCGACGTGTCCCTCATCACGCGGACTGACATCGAGCGATCTCAAGCCCGAGACCTTCCCACACTCTTGCAAAATTTGGCAGGCATGGAGCTCACTCAATCGGGCGGCATGGGGGGCGTGGCTTCTTTGTTCATGCGCGGTGCTGAATCGCGCCACGCTTTGGTGCTGGTGGACGGCCTGCCCATGAACAATTTAAACTTCAACTTGGCGGCTTTCGAGCATTTGCCTTTGAACGGCATTGAGCGCATTGAGGTGGTTCGGGGCAATGTGTCGAGCTTGTACGGAAGTGCAGCTTTGGGCGGCGTGATTCAAATTTTCACCCGCCAAAATTCAAGCGATGTTGGCAAAGGACCTTGGCTTGAAACCAATGGCCAGTTGGGTTCCAACAATTTCAGAAGCGGCCAAGTGAGTGCAGGTCAATCATGGGCGTCTGGTTTTGGTGTGAATGCTTCAAGTGAAAAGATTCAAACCCAAGGATTCAATGCCATTAACCCCTTACAAAGGCCCAATACCAACACCGACCTGGATGGCTACAAGCGGCTGTCCAATGCCATCAATTTCTCTCAAGTCTTTGAGGCAGGCCGCATTGGGTTGATGCTAAGAGAAACCCATGCCGATGTGCAATACGACAGCCAGTTTGGTCCTGCCAATCAAGCCGATGAATCCAAAAGTGTGTTGCGCAATGCCTTGCTAAATGCAAGCTACAAAGCATCTCCTCAATTGCAGTGGAACTTTTCTTTAGGCCAGCAAGAGGACAAGTTGAACGCAGCGGTCACGGCCTATCCTTACTTCGTCAATTCCGAATCCAAAACATCCTCGGTGGGTGCCGTCTGGACCTTGTGGCCCCAACACTCTCTTACCTCGGGTTATGAAAGCACGCGCCAAAAAATAGCCAGCGACACAGCCTACAACCCCACAGAGCGTTCTTTGGATTCTTGGCGTTTGGGTTATCAAGCGCAATTGAAAAATCAGCAATGGCAATTGAATATGCGCCGAGATCAGTATTCAGATTTTGGTGAAGCCAATACATGGTACGCAGGCTACGGGTATTTTCTAACGCCAGCCTTGCGTGTCAAAGCCAGTGCCTCTACAGGTTTCATGGCGCCCACCTTCAATGACCTTTACTACCCATGGGGCGGCAACCCATTGCTCAAGCCCGAAAAAGCCAGGTCCAACGAAGTGGGTCTGCAATACATTCAGGCAAAGTGGAATGCCCGACTCACGGCCTTTGAAAATCGATACACCGATTTGATTGACAACGATCAATTTTGGACGCGCACCAACATTGCCAAGGCCAAAAACCAAGGTGTGGAAGTGGCGCTGGCGGGTCAGTGGCAGATGTCTGGTTGGGGGGCGCAGCAGTGGCGCTTGAGCATGACGTCACAGGATCCGCGCAACGAAATCACCCAGCAAGCATTGGCGCGGCGAGCCAAAACGCTGGCGCAGGCCGGCCTCACACAAAGTTGGGGCTACTGGGATACAGGCATTCAAATTCGCTACAGCGCTGCGCGTGCAGACGATGCCAATGTGTTGGCCGCCTATACCTTGCTCGACTTGACGGCAACGCGCGCGCTCACGCCAGATTTGCGCTTGAATCTGCGGCTTGAAAATGCCACCAACCAAAACTACCAAAGCATTTATGGCTACAACATGCCCAAGCGGGGTGTGTTTGTTGGGTTGCGTTGGGCGCCTGCGCGCTGAGGTCAGTTGAGATGCGTTGCGCTTTGCGTCTTGCTTGCAAATGGATGGGGGGAGTGTGGGTCTTTTGGGCCAGCTTGTTGCCGCTGACATTGATGGCACAAAACGCTTTGACGCCACAAGCTTCTTCTCCCTTTAGCTTGACTGATGACCGTGGCCGCGTGGTGGTGATTGACAAAGCACCGCAGCGCATCATCACCTTGTTGCCGTCCTTGGGTGAGATTGTGTGCGAACTGCAAGCTTGCGAACGCCTGGTGGGCGTCGATCGTTATAGCAACTGGCCAGAACGCGTCAAGACATTGCCCCAATTGGGCGGCATCGATGACACGCATCTGGAAGCCTTGGTCAAACTCAAGCCCGACTTGGTATTGCTGGCGCGCTCATCGCGCGTCACGCAGCGCTTGGAATCGATGGGCATCACGGTGGTGGCGCTGGAGCCGCAAAATCAAGAAGACATGCGGCGCGTGATTCAACTCATTGCTGGCGCTTTGCATTTGCCACAGCCGCAAGATCGTGCGCTGACTTTGTGGCAAAGCATTCAACAAAAATTGGATGCGGCGGCTTTGCGTGTGCCTGCCAAGGCCAAGGGCATGCGCATTTATTTTGAAGCGGGTAGTGGTTATTTTGCGGCGGGAGAGGCTTCCTACATTGGTGAAACGCTCAAACGCTTGGGCTTGGTGAATGTGGTTACGCCGTCCATGGGGGCTTTTCCGCAGGTCAATCCAGAATTTGTGGTGAAGGCCAATCCGCAAATTATTTTCATGGGCCAACGCACCGCCACCGATCTCAAAAATCGGCCTGGTTGGCAACGCATTGAAGCTATTTCGCAACAAAGAATTTGCGCCTTCACGCCGGCTCAATCCGACATCATTGTGCGCTCGGGCCCGCGCATTCCAGAAGCCGCTGACTTGATGGTGGCTTGTTTGAAAAGAATGTTCCCAGAATGAACGCGCGCAAAAATCAATCGGCCGGAGGCTTGGCACTGCAGCTGTTTTTGTTGCTGTTGCTGCTTGTTGGCTTGGGGGCATTGGTGGGCAGTGAAGGCTTTGCGGGTTTGCAAATTCAAGCCGATTTCAGTTTGATTACCGACATTCGTTTACCCAGAACCCTGGGGGCTTGTTTGGCAGGTGCCTTGTTGGGATTGGCTGGTGCATTGGCGCAAGGCTTGTTTCGAAATCCATTGGCCGATCCGTATTTGTTGGGCAGTGCATCGGGTGCCAGTTTGGGGGTGGCCATTGGCATGGTGTTGCTGAGCCAACTCAACATGTCGCCTTGGTTTATGCGCATGGGCATCACGGGCATGGCTTTCATGGGCGCTTGGTTGGCTGTGGCTTTGTCTTTGGTTTTGTCGTGGGGTGTACAGCACACGCTGCGCTTGTTGTTGGCCGGTGTGGTGGTGGGCGTGGTGTTTGGTGCAATGGCTTCACTGCTCTTGATCATGTTTCCGCAAATTCAGGGCTCGGTGCAATCTTTCATGTTGGGCTCTACGGCGTATGTGGGTTGGTCAGCCTGTGGTTTGATGTTGGCTGTGTTGGTGGTGTCATGGCTGGTGTCTGTGGCGGCCAGCCCCTTGCTCGATGGTTTGGCTCTGGGGGAGTCCACTGCCCTGAGTTTGGGTTTGCCCGTGAAGTCTTTGCGCTGGCTGATGTTGGCGGTGTTGGCTTTGTGCACGGCGGCGGCTGTGGCCCAAACAGGATTGATTGCTTTTGTGGGTTTGGCGGCGCCGCATTTGGTGCGTGGCAGAGTGAAAGCGGTGCATGGCAAGACCTTGAGTTTGTCTTGCCTCATGGGTGCTGTGTTGTTGGGCGGTGCTGACTTGTTGGCGCGTGGCCTCATGGCACCGTTGGAATTGCCAGTGGGCGTTCTAACGGCCATTTTGGGCGGCGGCTACATGTTGTTTCTCATGCGCGGCATGAGCACAAAATCTGTTGGACAAGCCGGAGGTCGCTCATGAACGCCTCATCTAAAACGGCATTGAAAGCCAGCAACATTTCGGTCTTGCATGGCGAATTCAAAGCCGTCAATCAAGTGTCACTTGAATTGCATTCAGGTGAGTGGGTGGCACTGGTAGGGCCGAATGGGGCTGGCAAGTCGAGCTTGCTCAAGGCCTTGGCAGGCTTGATACCCGCTGATGGCCAGGTTGAATTGATGGGCAAGCCTTGGGGACTTTGGCAGCGCCGAGAGCGAGCCAAAACTTTGGCCTGGTTGGGACAAGCAGAAGCCGGGCAAGACGACCTCACGGTATACGACGTTACCATGCTGGGTCGCTTACCGCACCAAGCCTGGTTGGCATCACCCAGCGCACAAGACCGCGCGGTGGTGGAAGTGGCACTCAAAACAGTGCAGGCTTGGGATTGGCGCTTGCGCAGTTTGGGACAACTCTCGGGCGGAGAGCGTCAGCGTGTGTTGCTGGCGCGCGCATTGGCGGTACAAGCCGATGTGTATTTGATGGACGAACCTTTGGCGGGTGTGGACCTGCCGCACCAAGCCGATTGGTTGGAGTGGGTGAGATGCCTAACTGAGCAAGGCGCTGCCGTGGTCAGCGTGCTGCATGAACTGAACTTGGCATTGCAGGCAGACAGAGTGTGGGTGATGTCTGCGGGCAGCTTGGTGCATGATGGCTTGCCAAACTCAAGCGACACCCATCAAGCCTTGTCGGCAGTTTTTCAAAATCGACTGCAATGGCGGGAGTGGCAAGATGGTGACCAAACGCGCTGGGTGGCCTTGCCCAAATAGATTTTTCTTTGGTGTATCAGTGGTGCATCAGTGGTATTTAAGCCGTTTTTTGCTTGAAGCTACAATAGGCCGAAACAGCACACTGAGCACACAAAGGCTGGCGCGCTTGACACACATAGCGGCCATGCAAAATGAGCCAATTGTGTGCATCCTCTAAATACTGAGCAGGGATTCTTTTTAAAAGTTTGAGCTCTACTTGCAGTGGGTTTTTGCCCGGTGCTAAACCTGTTCTGTTGCCCAACCTGAAGATGTGCGTGTCGACTGCCATGGTGGGCTCACCAAAGGCCACGTTCAACACCACGTTGGCAGTTTTGCGGCCCACACCTGGCAAAGCTTCCAATGCTTCGCGGGAGCGGGGTACCTGACCACCATGTTGTTCAACGAGTATTTGGCATGTTTTGAGCAGGTTGCTGGCTTTGTTTCGGTACAAGCCGATGGTCTTGATATAGCTCTCGAGGCCATCTTGCCCCAAGGCCAAAATGGCAGCGGGTGTGTTGGCCACCGGAAAAAGCTTTCGGGTGGCCTTGTTCACGCTCACATCGGTGGCCTGCGCCGACAACAACACGGCCGTGAGGAGTTCAAACACCGAGGTATAGGCCAGCTCGGTGGTGGGTGTTGGGTTGGCTTCCTTCAGGGTCTGAAAAAAGAGTTCGATGTTGTGAGCGTTCATGAGTGAAAATATCAGCAAAATGGCGAAATAGCCGAGTCAATTGAAGTCAGAATAGACTTCGAATAACAATTGAGTTTTGTGGAAGATACACCATGTCCTTGCAATTTGCCGATCGTTTGAACAATGTCGAGACTTCAGCCATTCGGGAGTTGTTCAAACTTCTGGGCAAGCCCGGCATCATCAGCTTTGCCGGAGGTTTTCCCGACAGCGCCATGTTTGATGTGGAAGGCATTCGCGAGGCTTCTTCATTGGCCTTGTCGCAAGAACCCGGTGCCGCACTTCAATATGGTGCGACTGAAGGCTATGGCCCGCTCCGTGAGCAGCTTTCGCATTTCATGCAGCACAAGGGTGTGCAGGGCATCACGCCCGAACAGCTTATTGTGACTACGGGCAGCCAGCAAGCGCTCGACCTCATTGGCAAAACCATGATCAGCCCGGGCGACAAAGTGATTGTGGAAGGCCCCACATTCTTGGCCACCATTCAGTGCTTCAGGTTGTATGGCGCGCAACTTATTTCTGCACCGGTCGATGGCAACGGTGTCGATACGGAGGCGCTTGAAAAACTCATTGCAGAACACAAGCCCAAATTTGTTTATGTCATTCCCACATTTGGCAACCCGACTGGCGCATTGCTCAGTTTAGAGCGCCGTAAAAAGTTGCTTGAATTGGCGGTCAAATACCAAACCTTGATGGTCGAAGACGATCCCTACGGCGATTTGTATTTTAAGGATGCGCCACCGCTCAGTTTGTTGGCCTTGAGCGCGCAAGTGCCAGGCAGCCGCGAGTGGCTGGTTCACTGTGGCTCTTTGTCGAAGGTGCTCAGCCCCGGCCTGCGAGTGGGTTGGATGATTGCCCCTTCCGAACTCTTAAGCCGCGCAGTTATGTGCAAACAATTTAGCGATGCCCACACCAGTACCTTTGCACAAGCCACTGCAGCCCAATACTTGAAGGCAGGCCGCATGCCAGCCACCTTAGACAATGTGCGCAAGGTTTATGCGGTGCGGGCCCAAACCATGTGCGATGCACTTCGCCAAAATTTAGGCGATGCCATTTCATTTGTGCAACCGCAGGGTGGCTTGTTTGTCTGGGCCAGCCTCACTGGCGCAGGCGGCAAAGTGAAAGACGGGAATGCCTTTGCCAAATTGGCCATCGACAAAGGTGTAGCTTTTGTACCCGGCGCTCCGTTCTATTGCCAAAATCCAGATCACAGCACTTTGCGATTCAGTTTTGCCACGGTGGGTGAAGACAAAATTTTGGAAGGTGTCGATCGGCTCAAGCAGGCAATGGCTTGAACTACCCCATGAACATTCAGGGCGTTGACATTCTCATTGAAGGCAAGGGCCCGGAAACGCTGCTCATGTTGCATGGTTGGCCAGACACGCTTGCGCTCTGGAACGACACAGTCAACTCACTGAAGGAAAGCCACCAATGCGTGCGCTTCACATTGCCAGCGTTTGACTCAAAAGCGCCACTCCCACCCAAGTCGTTGACCGCAATGGTGGCCTTAATTCATGAGGTACTTGAGCAAGTTAGCCCAGACAAACCAGTTAGCTTGGTGTTGCACGATTGGGGCTGTGTATTTGGTTACGAGTATGCGGCCACGCATCCTGAGCGCGTGAGTCGCATGGTGGCTGTCGATGTGGGCGATCACAATTCCAGAGCGCTCACGGCTTCATTGAGTGCCAAAGCCAAATGGGCTGTGTTCAGCTACCAAATTTGGCTGGCCATTGCGTGGCAAGTGGCCCATGTATTGGGTTCTTGGGGCCGTCCTTTGGCCAACCGAATGACCCGCTCTATGGCCAAAGCTTTGCGCTGCCCCAGCCCTATTGAAGAAATGCACGTAGGCATGAATGCGCCTTACGCCATGAAGTGGATGGGGGCCTTGGATGGCATGGCCTCTGCGTGCAATGCACTGAAGATATTGCCCACCGCACGGCCCATGCTTTACATCTATGGCAAACGAAAGCCCTTCATGTTTCACTCTGAGAAATGGCTTGAAAAAATCAATTCTTATCCAGGCTCCCAAGTTGAAGGGTTTGACACAGGTCACTGGGTCATGAGTTCAAAGCCAGAACAATTCAACGCCTTGCTCAAAACCTGGTTGGCTTCAAATTGAAAATGCCAGACATGCATCAACAGCCAAGCTCTGGAGTTGCTTCTAGACGTGACATTTTGAAATGGGTTACGGCAGCCGTAGCGCCCATCACTTATTCCTTGTCTTCAGCCCAAACGCCCCTCAAGCACAATCCTTTTTCATTGGGCGTGGCCAGTGGCTCACCCAACCACCATTCGGTGGTGCTGTGGACGAGGCTCATGCCCGATGCGGGCAGCGGCAACCTCGAATTTTCACAAGGCAATGTGTCTGTCAAATGGGAGGTGGCAGACGATGAAGGCTTCAAAGTCAATCGCCGCGTGGGCCAAGTGGTGGCGCTGGCATCTTTGGCACATTCGGTGCACTTGGAGCTAGATGGATTGCAAAGCGACCGATGGTATTACTACCGCTTTCAATTTGGCGATGAACAAAGCACAACAGGGCGCACGCGCACCTTGCCGCACCCTGAAGCCATGGTGCAAAAATTGCGCGTAGCCTATGCCTCGTGCCAGCGCTGGGAGCATGGTTACTTCAGTGCTTACCATCACATGTGTCAAGAAAACCTCGACTTGGTTTTGTTTTTAGGTGATTACATTTACGAGTACATCAATGCCGCCAATCCCGTGCGTTTGCCCACAGGTGGATGGGTGCGCAGCCTTGTCGATTACCGCGAAAGATACGCCCTGCACAAAAGCGAGAAGGGCTTGCAAGCCATGCACGCGCAGTGCCCATGGCTGATCACTTGGGACGATCACGAAGTGTCAAACGACTACGCTGGACTAGAGCGCGGCCAAAGTGGCAATATCAGCTTCAACTTTGCAGCGCAGCGAGCCCGGGCCTACCAAGCCTTTTACGAGCACATGCCTCTGCGGGCCAGTGCACTAACCCAATCGATACAGGGCTTGGCACAAGGCGCTGAATTGCGAATTTACGGCCAGGTTGCTTTCGGCAAATTGGCCAACATTTATTTGCTGGACGACAGGCAATACCGAGACAGGCAAGTTTGCAACAGAGCTGAGGGCTATGGCTCAGGTTTTGTCAATCCAGATCAGTGTGAAGATTGGTTCAACCCCAAACGAAGTTTGTTGGGCGCACAGCAATCGCAGTGGCTAGACCAAGCCTTTGCCAAGGCCCAAACAGATGCGCGGCCTTGGAACGTGGTGGCGCAGCAAACCATTTTTGGGCGTCGCGATTTTCGAATTGGTGCGGGCCTCAATTTGTGGAATGACGGCTGGGATGGTTATTCGGCTGCGCGTCAGCAAATGACGCAATCCATGCAAAACAACGCCCTCAAAAACCCAGTTCTCATTGGTGGTGATGTGCACGAAAACTGGGTGGGTCATGTCATGGCCGATGCCTACAAAGACGACAGCGCCAAGGTGGGCGTGGAGTTTTGTGGTGCAGGCATCACGGCGCGATCGGCTGGCAACGCAAAATTGGCAGCGCGCTTGGCCGAAAATCCGCATTTTATTTTTGCCGACAGTGAGCGCAAAGGTTATGGCGTGGTGGAATTTACAGCCAGGCAAATTCAAACCGAACTGCGCGTGGTAGACGATGTGCGTCAGCCAGAAACAAAAATTGAGACGCTGGCCAAGTTTGAAGTGGAAGCAGGGGTGCCGCAAGTGCACCGCAAAGCTTAAAAAACTTCCAACAAACGGTCTAGCCCACCTTCTTCAATGGCCACCATGGCTTGTTCACGCACCTTGGGCTTGGCGTGATAGGCCACAGACAAACCGGCCACACCCATCATGGGCAAATCGTTGGCGCCATCACCCATGGCAATCGCTTGAGATGCTTCAATGCCCATCAGGGCGCAAGTTTGCAAAAGCATTTTGCGTTTTTCTTCGCCGTCGCAAATGTCGCCCCACTCTTGGTCTACCATGCGGCCCGTTAGTTCGCCATTGACCACTTCCAGCACATTGGAGCGCGTCCAGTTGATGCCCAAGCGGTCGCGCACCTGGTCGGTGAAGAAGGTAAAACCACCAGAAACCAACAAGACCTTCATGCCTGCGGCTTGACAGGCTTTGACCAACTTCTCTGCCCCAGGGTTGAGTTGCAGTCTTTGGTTCAAGACCTCTTCCATGTGTGCCACCGTGACGCCCTTGAGCAAGGCCACGCGCCTGCGCAAGCTGTCTTTGTAGTCGGTAATTTCGCCGCGCATGGCTGCTTCTGTGATGGCGGCTACTTCGGCTTTGCGGCCAGCAGCATCGGCTATTTCGTCCACGCATTCAATGTTAATGAGCGTGGAGTCCATGTCAAAGGCAATGAGCTTGAAGTTGCTCATGCGCAGTGGCGGCGTGAAGCCCTTCACGGTCATGCCTTGAAATGATGTTGGATGGCTCATTCTTATCCTTCCACTTTCTCAACTTTGGGTTGACCCAGTGAGCGCAAAATATCGCGCACCATTTGCGCTCGCGCTTTGGGGTCGGGCAGCTCACGTTCAATGCGCAGCTTGTCGTTGCCAGCCAATTGAATGTGCCGGTTCTTTTGAATCAACTCAATGATACGCAGGGGCTCAATGGGCGGGTTGGGCTTGAAGCTGATCACAATGACACCAGGCGATGCATCGACCTTCACCACGCCATAAGGTACGCTGAGAACGCGCAAACGGTGCACGTCCATCAAGGTTTGAGCTTGCGCTGGCAATTTGCCGAAGCGGTCGACTATTTCTTCTAGCAGGCCATCAATTTGATCGGATGTTTTGGCAGTTGCCAGTTTTTTATAAAACGACAAACGCAAATGCACATCGCCGCAATAGTCGTTGGGCAACAGGGCCGGCGCGTGCAAATTGATGTCAGTGGCAGCAGACAAGGGGCTGAGCAAGTCGGGCTCTTTGCCTAGTTTCAAGCAGCGCACCGCTTCGTTGAGCATCTCGTTGTAAAGCTGAAAGCCAATTTCCAGCATGTTGCCGCTTTGGTTTTCGCCCAGCACTTCGCCAGCACCGCGAATTTCCAAATCGTGCATGGCCAAATAAAAGCCACTGCCCAATTCTTCCATTTGTTGAATGGCGTCTAAGCGTTGCGAAGCTTGTTTGGTCAGGCCGTCAATTTCGGGCACCATCAAATAAGCATAGGCTTGGTGATGGCTGCGGCCCACTCGGCCGCGCAATTGGTGCAACTGCGCCAAGCCAAATTTGTCGGCACGCGAAATCACAATTGTGTTGGCGGTAGGCACATCAATGCCAGTTTCAATGATGGTAGAGCACAGCAAAATGTTGTAACGCTGCGCCACAAAGTCGCGCATCACTTTTTCCAAATCGCGCTCAGGCATTTTACCGTGGGCCACCGCGATGCGCGCCTCAGGCAGTAGTTCTTCCAACTTTTGACGGCGATTTTCAATGGTGTCAACTTCGTTGTGCAAGAAGTAAACCTGGCCGCCCCGTTTTAACTCTCGCAGAACGGCTTCGCGAATCACGCCAACGCCTTCATTGCGCACAAAGGTTTTGATGGCCAAGCGACGTTGCGGCGCGGTGGCAATGACGCTCAAATCACGAATGCCTTCAAGCGCCATGCCCAAGGTGCGGGGAATGGGTGTGGCTGTGAGAGTCAGTACATCCACTTCGGCGCGCATGGCTTTCATGGCCTCTTTGTGGCGCACACCAAAGCGGTGCTCTTCGTCAATCACCAGCAAGCCAAGGTTTTTAAATTTGGTTGACTCGCTCAGCAGTTTGTGAGTGCCCACCACAATGTCGACAGTACCGTCAGCCAAGCCTTTGAGGGCCTCATTGACTTCCTTTGTAGAGCGAAAGCGCGAGACTTCGGCCACTTTCACGGGCCACTTTGAGAAGCGATCTTTGAGGGTTTGAAAATGTTGTTCAGCCAGCAAGGTGGTGGGGGCCAAGATGGCCACCTGCTTTCCACCCGTCACGGCCACAAAGGCTGCACGCAATGCCACTTCGGTTTTGCCAAAGCCCACATCGCCGCAAACCAATCGGTCCATGGGGCGTGGGCTGATCATGTCTTGTATGACCGCATGAATAGCGGCGTTTTGATCGGCAGTTTCATCGAAGCCAAAGTCGTTGGCAAAGACTTCGTAGTCTTGCGGGCTGTAGCGGAAGGGGTGACCTTCGCGTGCAGCGCGCCGTGCGTAAATGTTCAACAACTCCGCTGCCGAATCGCGCACTTGTTCGGCCGCTTTGCGTTTGGCTTTTTCCCATTGGCCACTGCCCAAGCGGTGCAAGGGTGCTTCATCGGCGCTCACACCCGTGTATCGGCCAATCAATTGCAATTGACTGACGGGTACATACAGCGTGGCTTTGTCGGCATATTCCAGGTGCAAGAATTCTTGTACCGCCGGCGTACCATCTGGATTCTTTTCGCCCAAATCCATGTTGACCAAACCCCTGTAGCGACCAATGCCATGTGCGTTGTGAACCACGGGGTCGCCCACATTGAGCTCTGACAAATCTTTAATGAGTGCTTCTACGTCACTGACTTGCTCTTGTTTTTTTCTGCGGCGAGTACTAACGCCCGCTGCAAACAATTCGGTCTCAGTGACCAAATCGATGCCGGCTTCAAACCAATGAAATCCCGAGTTCAGAGCAGCCGTGGCAATGCCTAATTGTTCATCGCTGTCTTGAAACTCCTTCAAGTCATCAAAGGCCGGTGGGTTGAGCCCGCTGGCGCGCAAGAAGTCCAACAGACTTTCGCGACGGCCTTTGCTTTCAGCCAATATCAAAACGCGATGGGCTGTATTTCGGATATGAGCTTGCAACTTGGCCAGAGGCTCTTCTGCGCCGCGCACCACGGTGAGGTCGGGCAGGGCTTGGGCCAGCGTGTTGTCTGAATTACTTTCTGTGCCTTCTGTCGCCACTTGCCTTAAAGCCAACTGCGCGTGCTGGTTGGTGCCGGTGTAAAACTGTTCAGCCGACAAGAACAAGGCTTCTGGCGGCAAAGCGGGTCGCTCAGGATCGCCTTGCACCAAGCGGTAGCGATCTTTGGTGTCTTGCCAAAACCGTTGAAAGGCCGGCTCTAAATCGCCATGCAGTACCAAGGTGGCAGGTGCATCGGTGCGCGCACCCAAGTAATCAAATACGGTGGCTGTTTCTTCAAAAAACAGGGGCAAATAATATTCAATGCCTGCGGTGGCCACCCCATTGCCGATGTCTTTGTAGATTCGGCTTTTGGTGGGGTCGCCCTCTAGCAGTTCGCGCCATCGGCTGCGAAACTTGGCCCTTGCTGCTTCGTCCATGGGAAATTCGCGGCCGGGTAACAAGCGAACTTCAGGCACAGGATACAAACTGCGCTGAGTGTCCGGATCGAAAGTTCGAATGGAGTCAATTTCGTTGTCAAACAAATCGACGCGGTAGGGCACTTGGGAGCCCATGGGAAACAAATCGATCAGCCCGCCGCGCACCGCATATTCACCAGGGCTCACCACTTGGCTTACATGGTTGTAGCCGGCCAAAGTGAGTTGGGCTTTGAGCTTGGCTTCGTCCAATTTTTGCTTGGTCTTGAACTGGAATGTGTAGCCCGCCAAAAACGAAGGGGGTGCCAAGCGGTACAAAGCGGTGGTGGCTGGAATGAAAACCAAGTCAGCGCCGTCGGATTTGTCGCGTTGGTTAATTCGCCAAAGCGTGGCCAAGCGCTCGCTGATCAGGTCTTGGTGCGGGGAAAAGGTGTCGTAGGGCAGTGTTTCCCAGTCGGGGAAAATGGCGCATCGAAGGCCTGGGGCAAAAAAGGCCACCTCGTCCATGAGCCTTTGGGTGTCGGCTGCATCGGCGGTAACCACCGCAGTGAGCCGACCCTGGGCTTTTTCCCGCTCGGCCAGTTGGGCCAATAGCACAGCGTCTGCCGATCCCATGGGACGGGGCAGGGTGAAGCGTTTTCCTAAGCTAAGCGCGGGTAATTGCATGAACTCCGATAGTATAGTTGGCGTATTGGCAATCAACTTTGACGCACCGTGAATTCACCACCCAACGCAAGCCTACAAAACACCGCCAACACGGCACCTGATGGTGCTGTTTCGCGCTGCTTTGCATTGGTGCCCTGTGCGGGTTCGGGATCGCGTGCGGGCACTGCCCAGCCAAAGCAGTACGAGCCCATCGCCGGAAAAAGCATGGTCATGCACACCTTGTCAGCTTTGGGTTCTGTCGAACGCTTAAGTCAAGTGGTGGTGGTGGTCTCACCAGACGATTCACATGAGTGGCCTCAAGCGCCAGAGTGGCCCGCCCATTTCCAACGCCTGGCTTGCGGTGGCGCCACGCGTGCTGAATCTGTTTTCAATGGCTTGACCCAGTTGCTAGAAGAGGGCCGTCGCAATCCACAAAGTGTTCAAGACCACGATTGGATTTTGGTGCACGATGCCGCGCGTTGTCTCATCACCTCGATGGAAATCAATCGTTTGATTGACGCATGCTTTGACGATGAAGTGGGCGGCCTGTTGGCAATACCGTTGCCAGACACCTTGAAAGCCGCAGTCAACGGCCGCGTGAGTCAGACCATGCCCAGAGAAGATAAATGGTTGGCGCAAACCCCTCAAATGTTCAGAGCGGGGCAACTTCATGCTGCTTTGCAAGTCAAGCACGCAGAGAATTTTGAGGGCATCACCGACGAAGCGAGCGCCATGGAATTGGCTGGTTTTTCGCCAAAGCTGGTGGTGGGCAGCCCGCACAATTTCAAGGTCACTTATCCCTCCGATTTTGCATTGGTGGAAGATTTGCTAAGGAGCAGAAAATGAACATTCGAGTAGGCGAAGGTTGGGACACGCATGCCTTGGTTGAGGGCCGGCCCTTGATGTTGGGCGGTGTTCACATCCCGTTTGAAAAAGGTTTGTTAGGCCACTCAGATGCCGATGTGCTTTTGCATGCCATTACCGATGCGCTATTGGGCGCCGCAGGTTTGGGCGACATTGGGCAACACTTTCCCGATACCGATGCCACTTACAAAGGCGCAGATTCTGTAGTGCTCTTGAAGAAAGCTTATCAACATGTGAAGCAATTGGGCTGGCACCTTGCCAATGTCGATTGCACCATCATTGCGCAGGCGCCCAAACTGGCACCGCATCGCTCAGACATTCGATCTTCTATTGCCAAGGCACTGGGTGTGCCCGAGTCGCAAGTGAATGTGAAAGCCAAAACGGCCGAAAAAATGGGCCCTGTGGGTGAGGGCTTGAGCATGGAAGCCAGGGCTGTGGTGCTAATACACAAGCCCTGAAGGTTTACTGGGCGGCCCAACCGCCATCCATGTTCCAAGCCACGCCGCGAATGTTGTTGCCTGTGGCAGAGCAGAAAAACACCGCCAGTTCGCCCAATTCTTCGGGTGTGGTGAATTGCATCGAAGGTTCTTTTTCGCCCAATAGCAATTTGGTGGCTTCTTCATTCGACAAGCCCAAAGCCGCAGCCTTGGCATCCACTTGTTTTTGAACCAAAGGCGTGAGCACCCAGCCTGGGCAAATTGCGTTGCACGTCACGCCCGACTGCGCGTTTTCCAAGGCCGTGACTTTGGTCAAGCCCACAATGCCGTGCTTGGCGGCCACATAAGCCGACTTTTCTGAAGAGCCCACCAAGCCGTGTACCGAAGCCACGTTGATAATGCGGCCCCAGTTGGCCTTTTGCATGGCTGGCAGCACTGCGCGTGAAGCGTGGAAGGCGCTGGACAAGTTGATGGCCATGATGGCGTCCCAGCGCTCTACAGGAAAGTTTTCAACCCGAGCCACATGCTGAATGCCCGCGTTGTTGACCAAAATGTCGACACGTCCAAACTTTTCTTCTGCAAACTTCACCATGGCTTCAATTTCGGCAGGCTTGCTCATGTCGGCACCGTGGTAGGCCACTTGGACGCCCAAAGCAGCCACCTCGGCCGTTGGGCCTGCGTGGTCGCCAAAGCCATTTAAAACGATGTTGGCACCCTGTTTGGCCAAGGCCTTGGCAATGCCTAAGCCAATGCCACTGGTGGAGCCTGTAACGAGTGCTGTTTTGCCCTTGAGCATGGTGGTTCTCCGAATGAATTACGATGTGGAAAAGTGAATTATGGCGCGTCATTGCCCCTGAGGCCTTACGACCCTGCTCAAAATTTAGAAACCACAACTGACAACCTATCTATCCAAAACCAATATGTCCGATCCTGTTCTTGATTTTGTTTCGTGCCCAGACCAGCAGGGCAAGCACCGCATGGCCTATTGGTCATGGGGCGAGCCGAGTGCGTCGCATGTGGTGGTGTGTGTGCACGGCCTGACCCGTCAGGGGCGCGATTTTGATTTGCTGGCCCAAGGCTTGGTGGCCTCAGCCAAAACGGCCAATTTGCCGGCCATCAGGGTCATTTGCCCTGATGTGGCTGGGCGTGGCCAAAGTGAATGGTTGAAAGAGCCCATGGCGTATCAATTTGCACAATATGTGGGCGACATGGCCGTGTTGCTGCAAACCCTCAACGCACAGCAGCCCATGAAGCGCTTAGATTGGGTTGGCACCAGCATGGGCGGCGTCATTGGCATGTTGCTGGCAGCGCAAGCATTGCCCACGCCTGTTCATCGCTTGGTGCTAAACGACATTGGTCCCGTGGTGTCGTGGGCATCCATTTTGAACATGAAAACCTATGTGGGCAAAGTGGGCAAGTTTCAATCTGTGCAAGAAGCGGCCAACGCCATGCGGGAAATTTCCAAAGGCTTTGGGCCACATACTTCTGAGGAGTGGTTGGCTTTGTCAAAGCACATGGTTCGTTCAGTGGAAGAGGGTGCATTTAGTTTGCATTACGACCCTGCCATTGGTGTGCCTGTGGCCAGGGTGACCCAAGAGCAAGCGCAAGCAGGAGAGGCTGCGCTCTGGCAGGTTTACGATTTGATTCAATGCCCCACTTTGCTCATTCATGGCGCCCAGTCTGAGCTCTTGAGTGTGAGTGCAGTGCAAGAAATGCAGCAGCGTGGCCCGCGTGTGCAAGTGGCCACCATTGAAGGGGTGGGTCATGCACCCACGCTGACGCATGACAATCAAATTGACATTGTGCGGCGGTTTTTGGGACTGCATGCATGAAAGAACATGAGCGATAAAACGAGTGACTAAATGATTGAAAGCGTGGACGATGTTCTAACAAGGGCCAGAGCGTTTGCTGAGCCCCTTTTGGTCGGTGAGTCTTTAGACACCGGCGAGAACGTGCTCGACCATGCCGATGCTGTAGTGGCCATTTTGGATACCCTGAACAGTGGCAACGATGTGAAAGCCGCCATCTACTTGGTGTATGCCTGTTCGCACCTGAGCCGCCCACAAGATGTGATTGCTAAAAAATTTGACAATGACTTTGCCTTGCTGGCTGTAGAAACCACCAAGCTGGTGGAAGTGCAGCGCATGTCACGCGCGGCCGCATCGTCTGCACAGTTGCAAAACGATCCTCGTTCGCAAGCAGAAAATGTGAGAAAAATGTTGTTGGCCTTCAGCAAAGATTTGCGCGTCATCACGCTGCGCTTGGCTTCGCGTTTGCAAACACTGCGCTATTTTGCAAGTGTCAAAAAAGAAGTGCCTGCTGTGTTGGCCAAAGAGACATTGCAAGTGTTTGCGCCCTTGGCCAATCGCTTGGGAGTTTGGGAAATCAAGTGGGAACTAGAAGACTTGTCGTTTCGCTATCTAGAGCCCGAAACATACAAAAAAATTGCCAAATTGCTGCATGAAAAGCGCGTAGAACGCGAATTGAACATGCAGCAATTGCGCGATCAAGTGCAAACTGAATTGGCCGCACAACACATTGCTTCGACGGTTCAAGGCAGGCCTAAAAATATCTACAGCATTGTCAAAAAAATGCGTGGCAAATCACTCGATTTTTCGCAGGTGTTTGATATTCGCGCCATGCGCATCATTGTCTCTAATGTGGCCGACTGTTATGAGGCCCTCAGTTGGGTTCACGCGCGCTATGCGCCCATCACCTCGGAGTTTGATGACTACATTGCCAAACCCAAATCCAATGGCTATCAGTCTTTGCACACGGTGGTGCGTGACGACTTGGGCCTACCCATCGAAATACAAATTCGCACGCAAGCCATGCACGACCACGCAGAGCATGGTGTGGCTGCACACTGGGCCTACAAAGAAGCGGGCGCCAAAGGCTATGTAGGCGTCAGTGCCAACAGCGAATACGACGCCAAAATTGCGGTGCTAAGGCAGCTCTTGGCATGGGAGCGGGAGATGTCTTCGGAGGCTTCGGACCAGGCTGTGCAAGAAACTTCGGCTTTGTTTGAAGATCGCATCTATGTCTTAACACCCAATGCGGCCATTGTCGAATTGCCCAAGGGCGCCACGCCCGTCGACTTTGCCTACACCGTGCACACCAATTTAGGCCACAGGTGCCGGGGAGCCAAAGCCGATGGCGTGATGATTCCTTTGAACACGCCTTTGCAAAATGGACAGACCGTCGAGGTCAGCACTGTGAAGGAGGGCGGCCCTTCGCGCGATTGGCTCAATGTCGATTTGGGTTATTTGGTGAGCCACCGAGCGCGTGCCAAAGTGCGCGCTTGGTTCAATGCGCAAATTACCCACGAGAGCATTGCCAAGGGGCGTGAGGCTGTTGAAAAGATTTTGCAACGCGAAGGCAAAACAGCCATCAAGTTGGAAGACTTGGCTTCCCATTTGGGATTCAAATCGGCCGAAGCTCTTTTTGAAATTGTGGGCAAAGACGAATACTCCTTGCGCAACATTGAGGTGTTTTTAAGACCCCCCGAGCCGGTCATGCAGCCCGACGATTTTGTGCTGCTCAAAAAATCGCGTGTGGTGCCAGCCAAATCCCAATCGGGCGTGTTGGTGGTGGGCGTCGATTCATTGCTCACGCAGTTGTCCAAATGCTGCCGGCCCGCACCGCCCGATGCCATCAGTGGTTTTGTGACCCGCGGCAGAGGTGTGAGCATTCATCGGGACGACTGCCGTACCTTTCGGTCGCTTTTGGCCAAGCATGGCGAGCGTGTCATTGAGGTGCGCTGGGGTGTGCAAAAGCCAGGTCAACATTTGGTGTATCCCGTAGAGGTGTCGGTCGAGGCCTCAGACCGACAGGGCTTGTTGCGAGATATATCGGAGGTCTTTGCCAAAGAAAAAATGAACGTGGTGGGCGTTCAGACGCAGGCGGTCAAGGGCACCGCTTGGATGACTTTCACTGTGGAGGTGGCCGATGCGTCGCTCTTGAAAAAGGTCATGCAAAGTGTGAAAGCGGTCTCGGGCGTGGGCTTGGTCAAGCGGAACTAAGCCTACTTTAGAGCTAATTTTCCCTGTTTTTTGATGCTACAATTCGGGATGAATTTGTAGGCGCGTAGCTCAGCTGGTTAGAGCACCACCTTGACATGGTGGGGGTCGTTGGTTCGAGTCCAATCGCGCCTACCAACATTCATCTAAACGCAAAAGCACCTTGTTAGGTGCTTTTTTGTTGCCTGAAATAATTGGGGCCAGCTAATTGGGGTCAGATCAACATTAATTTACTAGGCTCATAGTTCTCTTTGAATCACAGAAAATTAATGTTGATCTGACCCCAATTATTTTTTGGGTGGCAATTTTTTGCCGCTTTTTGTTGGCACTCTTTATGCTTAGTTGTTGGTGATTGGCTGATTTCTTGACATTCAATTTTTATTGAGCACTTTTGCATCAGGTCTAACGAAACAGCCAATCACTTATTTTGAAATCCTTGCAAACAGAAGAGGTTTAGACACACAGTTATTTAAGATCGAAAGGCGTCCGCACCATGGATACTTCAATTTCTCTGCGCATCAATGGCAATCCTCAGCATT